>CANCRX010000055.1 GCA_947380655.1 Alcaligenaceae bacterium
ACTGCAGCCTTCTATCACGGTCACATTGCTTATGACGACGGTTACAACAATACCGCTGACGATCTGTCTGAAGGCGAGCGCCTTGCTCATGTCATGGGTGATAAGCGCATCATGTTCATGAAAAATCATGGAGTGGTTGTAGTCGGTGATACCGTGGCTCAAGCCTACAAACGACTCTATAAACTTGAGCGAGTATGCCGCGCGCAAGTACTCGCCATGAGCACTGGCAAACCCTTGCAATTACTCTCAGACGAAGTGGTTGCCGCAGTGCAGAAGCCGCCGGTCAATGATCGACACACACGTGCCGAACGAGACAATTTGTACTTTGAAGCAATGATGCGCGTACTTGACCGTGAATTACCTGGCTACGCTGATTAAATACTTAAAGAGATACAGCGTTCAGCCGTCATCATTAAACATCCTCGGGATACAAACTCCATGAAAGCAAAGATCAATGCAATCACCAGTGCAATGGTGACGGCGGCTGCAATTTCCGGCGGCATACTGCACGCGGCTCAGGCCCAAATAACACCAGCGAGTCCACTACCGGTCGCCTCCCCTCAGTCACAGGGATTTTCTACCGAAGGCCTCAAACGCATCGATACGTTTTTCAAAAGGGAAATCGCTAATAATCAAATGCCTGGAGCGGTACTGGCTGTTGCTAAGAATGGCAAATTAGTGATCTACGAAGCCTACGGCTATCGAAACAAAGCGACAAATACTCCAATGACCAAAGACACCATCTTTGAATTGGCATCCATGACCAAGATCATGACAGCAGTCAGTGCCCTGACCTTTTACGAGCAAGGCAACCTGACCCTGAAAAGTCCTGTCTCATTGTGGTTTCCACAGTTCAAAGATATGAAAGTCGGTCAGGTTGGTGCCGACGGCACGATCACAACAGCGCCTGCAAAACAGCAGATCACCGTCCAAGATCTCATGCGACACACCAACGGACTGACCTATGGTGGACGCGGTGCGACCCCCATTCACAAACAATTCCCAGAAGGCTCTGTCGCTTCTGCTATCCAGTACAACGGCCCAGAAGTCTTGGACAAACTGTCCTCAGCAGCCCTATTGCACGAACCAGGTACTGTCTGGAACTATGGTTTCGGACTCGATGTACTCGGCCTGATTCAAGAAAAAATGACGGGTAAGCCACTCAGCGAAATCATGCGCGAGCGGATCTGGAACAAGGTCGGCATGGTCGATACTGGATTTACCAAAACAGTAAAAAATGAAGCGCGTTTTGCCCATCCCCTCCCCGTCGACCCCGTTACGGGGAAACCCCAGTCAATGGCAATCCTCACGGCTACACTCAAATACGACTGCGGCGGTGGTTGTGCCTATGGAACTGCTAGCGACTATTTAAGATTTGGTCAGATGCTATTGAATGGCGGCACGATTGATGGCAAGCGGGTGTTAGGTCCACAGACTGTTGCGTTCATGACATCGGATCACTTGGGTACAGAAATTAAAAATGAACTCACCAACACTGAGGCTGGACGTGCGGGTTATGGTTTTGGACTGAGTGTCGCGGTAAGAAAAGACCGTGGTATAGCCGCGATCAATGGCAACATCGGTGATTACACCTGGAATGGCGCGTATGGCACAACATTCTGGGCGGATCCAAAAGAAAAACTTGTCGTTGTAATGATGGCAGCAGCGCCAGGCGAGATTCGTAAAGAATATCGCGAGCGCTTGAATGCACTGATTTATGGGGCACTAGAAAAATAAAATATCAACTTGGAGAGAAAAATTGCTCAACACTTTATAGTGTCGAGCAATTTTTAATTTTGGATGATGCACTTGATTAATTACCCAATGAAATATTTTTTAACGACCTATATCTCTTGGATTAAAAGCTTTTTGTAACCCATCACCAAAAAAGTTGATTGCCACGACAGTTACAAGAATAAATAAGCCTGGATAAATCGCAAGTGGAGGATCACTCACCAATAACTCTTGAGCGTTATTGAGCATACTGCCCCAGCTCGTTGAAGGAGGCTGTATACCGACCCCCAGAAAACTCAGTGCGGACTCGACAAGAATGATCCGTCCGCATGCAAGTGTGGTTGCGACAATTACAGGGGATATTGCATTTGGAATGATATGAACAGAAAGTATCCTATAGGTAGATGCCCCTTGGGCGCGAGCCGCCAGCACAAAATCACTTGAGTTCAGGGCGAGAGTCGAAGCCCTCATTAAACGCGCGACCCCCGTCCAGCCTAATATTATAAAAATAATCACAATTCGCCAAAAACCTGCATCGCCTGAACGCACAAATTCAGCGGAAAATCCTAATTTCGTTAAATCCAAGGCAGCCAAAATTATTAACAATGGCAAACTTGGCATTGACATCACAAAATCGGTAAATCGCATCAAAAACGCATCTACTTTTCCACGAAAGTAACCTGCACAAGCCCCAATTACGATCCCAAGCACAGCAGAACCGAACGCAGCGAATAAACCAATCGACAATGAAATTCGGCCACCGCGTAGCAAACGCATGAGTTCGTCGCGACCCGCCTCATCCGTACCGAGCCAATGCAATGCGCTTGGTGGATCAAATCTGGATAACAGATCAGTTTCTACCCCGCTCACTCCCGCCCAAGCTTCGAACCATTGAACACAACTGCATAGAATTGCAATCAACAGTAAAACTATCCCTCCAAGCATAGCAAAGCGGTCTTTAGAAAGTATGTCTAACCTTAGCGTCCATATGGAGACGGGACGATCTTGCTCACTAAGCAGTACGTTACTGTTCATCGCTGCTCACCATCGATCCTGATTCTAGGATCCAGTAAAGAATAGGATATGTCAGCAATCAGGCTACCAAGCAACACCATAGTCGTCGTAAACAACAAGCAAACTAAGGCGAGGTTGTAATCATTACCCATGATTGATTCATAAATCAAACGTCCCATCCCTCGCCAACCAAACATTGTTTCGATTAGCGTCGCGCCAGACAACAGATGACCAAAACCAAGAGCAATAATAGTCATGATGGGAATCATGGCATTTCTTAAGGCATGGAGCCAAATGATCCGATGCTTGCTAAGTCCTTTAGCACGTGCAGTACGAATATGATCCTGTCCTAGCACTTCTATCATGGCCGAACGTGCATAGCGTGTAAGGCCTCCAATTTCGATCAATACCAGTGTCAAACATGGCAAAATAAGATAAGCGATCGCAGGATAAGTCTGATCCGAACGAGGCATTCCTCCAGGAGGAAGCAATCCGAACTTGACTGCAAAAATATAAATAAAAACTAATCCCAACCAAAATCCAGGCACCGAGATACCCAAAAACGCGATAAGGCTCACAAAACGATCAATCCATTTACCACGATGAATAGCAGCAGTCGTGCCTAAAGCAATCGCGATCAGGGTACTAATAATGAAAGCAGTGCCAGTCAAAATAATCGTATTACCCAGTGCTGGAATCACCACCTCAAGAACAGGTCGATGCTGAATGCGTGAATACCCAAAATCACCATGCAGCGCATTAACCAACCAATTCCAGTATCGAGACAATATTGGCTCATCGACACCGTAAATCGCACGCAATTTCGAAACATCCTCTGGTTGCATATTTGGATTAGCTGACATCAGAAGATCTATCGGATCTCCAGGCATCAAACCGATCAATACAAAAATCACAAAAGATTTAATGAGTAAGACAATCAACACACCAAATGTCCGGGACACTAAAAAATTAGTCATAGCTCCCCCAAGGGGTGATGACAGGCCACACCATTCATCTCATTAGAGAATTGCATACGAGGTATTTCCTGCTTGCATACCGCAGTAGCTCTCAAGCAACGAGGATGAAAAGCACAACCTGATGGAGGATTGATGGGGCTCGGAATTTCGCCATGTAAAGCTCGACCTGGTATGCGCTTGCTCACACCAACTTTGGGCATAGCTTGAATCAATGCCGCAGTATAGGGATGACGAGGCGCATCAAACAGCACCTTTTTTGAAGATAATTCAACGATCCTCCCCAGATACATCACCGCAATACGATCTGCCAAGTGGTGTACAGCGTTCAAATCATGACTCACCAGCAAATAACTTACCCCCGTTTCAATTTTCAAATCGCTTAATAAATTCAAAATCTGACTCTGAATAGACACATCCAGGGCCGACAAGGGCTCATCGGCAATGATGAGTTCTGGTTCACTCGCGAGTGCGCGTGCAATCGCTATGCGTTGACGCTGGCCCCCACTGAACTGGTGAGGATATCGCTTTGCCGCATCGGGTGACAATCCAACTTGCCTCATTATCAAATCAACACGGTCGATGCGAGAGGCTGAATTCCCGATACGATGCACGAGTAAAGGCTCTTGAATAATATCCCTCACGGTTAAGCGGGGATTGAGTGAGCTGAAAGGATCTTGGAATATGAATTGAACCCGGCGTCGCATGTCGTGCTGCTGCGCTTTACTCATCTCACTCAGTGAATGACCGCGAAATAATATCGATCCTTTTGTTACCTTAACTAACCCAAGTATTGAGCGAACAAGTGTCGTTTTTCCTGAACCACTCTCGCCAACTAATGCGAGCGTTTCACCTTTCAAAACTGAAAGATTGACATCACTGACCGCTTGCACAAAAGATTGGCGGGCAAGTGAAGCATGTTTAGACTGAAAGCGAATCGTTAAATCGCGCATTTCAACTATTTTTTCAACAAGGCTCATGGCAATAGGCACGCGATACTGTGTTGATCGCTCAGCTTACGAAGAGCTACTGAGGCTATGAGACACTGATCCTGCGCTTGTGGACAGCGCGCAGCAAACTCACAACCTACGGGTCTGAACCGCAGAGGAGGAACTGTGCCGGGAATTGTTGGCAAACGCTCTCGCTGACGATTACGATCCGGAATAGAGGACATTAATCCACGGGTATAGGGATGACGAGGCTGACCAAGCACTTGCGTAACTGGGCCCGACTCGACCACTCGACCGGCATACATAACAATCACATCATCAGACATTTCGCTAATGACAGCAAGATTATGGCTAATCAGTAACAGTGCCATGCCATGCTTTTGCTGAAGGGTTAGCAACAGATCCAGAATTTGTGACTCGATAGAGACATCCAATGCAGTAGTCGGCTCGTCTGCGATCAAAATATCAGGGCGGCAAGCCAAAGCCATCGCTATCATTACTCGCTGGCGCATGCCACCTGACATCTCGTGTGGATACGTATCCACCCTTGCTTCGGGATCCGCTATTCCGACCTGAGTAAGCAAATCAATCGCGGCTACTCGAGCCTCGTTTCGACTCACACCTTCATGGACAATCAGCATCTCGCCTAATTGATTTCCCACAGTCATAACGGGATTGAGTGCAGTCATAGGTTCCTGAAAAATCATCGCGATTCGGACTCCACGAATACTTGTCCAGTCTTTGGCACTGAGTTCCAACAAATTTCTGCTATGAAAAACAATCTGTCCTGCTGCCTGCGCACCTTCCGGCAACAGCCCCATCACAGCTAAGGCGGTCATAGACTTTCCACAGCCACTCTCCCCTACAATACCAAGAGTTTTACCGGGAGCAAGACTGAAAGAAACATCTTTCAAAATATCCGTTTTGTTTTTACCGGCGCCAATAGACACGGAAAGATTTTCTACGCTCAAAATTGAGGTAGTCATCTTCAGATTCCCAATATGCAATCAGAAAAAATTTTTATGTGAAATTTCTTTGTCACTTGGCGCGCCATTGTTCCACCCATAATGTAAATAATCCCCAGCGTTTATCATTGACTGCGCCCGTCATCCACTTCGGTGTGAGAATAGCAACAGTTGGGAAATACAAATAAATTTCTGGCAAATCCCGTACGGTGATATCAATAATTTTTTTCCAGGCGATACTCCGTACTTCCGGATCCAGGGCAGCCCAGGCCTGCATTAATGCCGCATCCATTTCAGGATTTTTGTATCCCATGTAATTCAATCCTGTCCAACTATTTTGCTCTGTTGGAATTTGACTGGAATGAAAGTAAATATACGGAACTGTGTCCAACGCTGCATCCGTTTGAAACTCGACAAGCCCCTTAAAATTACGACGGCGTAGTGTTTCACCAAACATGAGCCTTGCGGGTTCATTTTTAATCACAATTTCAATACCGAGCACTTTCATCTGTGTTTGGATCACTTGCTCGACTAACTCACGAATTCGATTACCTGATGTGGAAACAAGATCAATAGATAATCTTTCGCCTTTTGCGTTAACCAGAATGCCATCGCTACCAGGCTTAAAGCCAGCTTGCGCAAGCAAATCCTTGGCTCCCCTAGGGTCATAAGAATATGTCTTGGTATCTTTACTCCAGCCAAACTGTGTCGGATGTTTAAAACTATCCGCAACCTCAAACTTATTACCAAAGATCTTGGCAACAAGTGTTTTACGATCAATGCCCATCTGAATCGCTTGCCTGACTTTTAAATCTGACAATATCGGATTCTCGAACTGAACAGCTAAATGTTCATAGCTAGCAACTGAAGGAACGAATTCCCAATCAAATTTATCTGACGATGTTTTCATCATCGACAAATGCTGATCAAGCGTTAAACCCACGTTACCCGATGCCACCATATCCACACCACCTGCCAGTAAATTTGCCTGCAAGGCAGATGTATTTTCTATAAGCCGGAAAGTAATTTTTTGAAAATAAGGTTTTTGTCCTTTCCAATAGGCATTCGGCACAATAGTGACAGATTCGTTAGATCGAAACTCGACCACTCGATAAGGCCCCATCCATAGGCCAGGTTCCTCAGGTTTACGATTAAAAAGCGATTTTTGTCCGTAATCCAGAGGATTGGCTGCAGCACGAAAAATCGATCCTTCAATATGCTCTGCGATTGGAGTGGGCGCCGAGCGATCAAAATCGTACCGCACAATTTTAAGGGTGACCTTGATATTCAAGGGATCAACTGCTTCAACACTTTCAACAGTGGGAGGGACTGAAAATGCTTTTTCAACTTCAAAGCCAAAAACAACATCCTTGGCCGTAACTTGAACGCCATCCGCCCAAAATAAATTATCTTTCAGCGTAAAAATAACTTCCATGCCATCACTGCCATCTGGCTTTTTAATAACTTTCGCGCGTCCATTAGCAATCGTAGGTACTTCAGTGCAAAGCTGGCAAATCACTTCTCCATTTGCCGTAAATCCCGTCATTGCACGTCGTGAAGTCGCCAGGATCGTATCCTTGACGCTAGTTACCGTAATATTCGGATGCAAGTCTGGCGGAAATTGAACCATACCGACGTTCAAGCTATCTTTTGGCTGTGCCACCGCCATGTTAGTGAGGGCAACTGTAATAAACATAGCGGTCGCAATAGCAGTTACCATAAATAATGCTCGAACTTTCATCATGATGAGTTCTCTTAAAGTGCTGCAGGAATTAAATGTAAAACCGACTTTGCATGCAAATCGACTTGTTCTTCAGAAAATAATAAAGGTGTAGGCATATTGTCGAGCCAGCGATCATACAAATCCCGGTAATGAGGGTCTCCTGGTGAACCGCCCTGACCTGCGCCAAAAGATGCGATTGCCTCGGGAGGCTGTGTCAAGTCAGCAACCGCCCTGAAACTCGACCCTCCAGTCACATTCGTATTTTCAAGGCCCCCCCACCAACGCGCATATACGGTTGAACCATCGCCTGCTGAGCCATGCCCGAACACATCAGCAATTTCGGCTAAATCGGCAGGTAAAAACTTTTTAAGCGGGTGCTTAAGCGCGACATCGTGCAACTGCCCCCAACTCGGGTAAGACATACCCAGACTATCTACAGGCACCCCAAGTTTTATACCTGAAGCATGTAAACGCTCACCTGCCATCACCAAGCACTTTAATAGCAACGCATCACGTATTTTCGTTGGTTCATCGCCCAAACGCTGGTCTGGCGACTGAAGGACTCCCAGAACAACGTGAGGGTGAATTGCAACAATCACGTCCTCAAGTTTTGTGGGTACTAATAGCTTGCGCACTTCCCTTTGCAGGGTTGCAAACCATAACTCATACAACGCGGCTTCTTTTGAGTGAGCTGAAATTTCACAATCCCAGTGAAACAAATAGGAACGCTCATTTAAACCCTGATTGCCCTGTGCATTCATGAGTAAATCAATCAACATACTTGCGCGCGCAGAGTACACGTCAAGTTGCAAATCCCAACTATCTTGAACGGAATGCTTACTTTTAATTTTCGATAAAACGTCTTCAATACGACGATGTCGATCGTTAGCGGTCCATTCAAAACTAATGCGACGCTCGGCAATGGGCCAATCAGTTGGAAAAGGCATCTGATTGGCGCTGGCAATCCAGCCACGCGCCGGATTGAACTCTCCCGGCATATGCTCGAGTGGAAGGATGCCATCCCAGGGGAAATCACCCGAGGCAGGAACAGGCATCAACCCATCATGATTAGGTCTGACGGGAACACGACCTGCAGATTGCCAACCGATATTTCCATCTACATCGGCATACATATAGTTGGTTCCCCACACGGCATGCCTGATCGCAGCACGAAACTCAGTCCAGTTTTTGGCAAAAAGCTTCGGTACGTATTCAAGATTCACGGCAGCGCCTGGTTGCAACCAGGCGGCACGTAACACGATCGCTCGCCTTTTTTCAGATTGCTCGGAGACGACAGGTCCAAGTGCACAAAATGCAAGCTCTACCGAGACGTCCGACTGACCACGGACCTTGATCGACTCGGTCACACGTTCGATAGGCGAATCACCTTTCGTCTCTTTGTAGTGTGTTCCATTTTGAGTCAACTCCAGTACGTAGAGATCCTCCTGATCGATCTGAAAATCAGTACGTCCAAATGCAATATGATCATTATGACCAAACTGTACTCCAGGGCGCCAAACTGGTCCCGCTCCAGTGACATTGAAACCCGGCGCTGACAAGTGCGTAACCATTCGTGGACTAGGCATGCCAAAGGCTAAATGCGGATCATTTGCCAATATTGCACGGCCAGTGGATGTCAGTGCAGGAGATATTACCCAGGCATTGCTACCATTACGGGCATCGATATCGGGTTGAAAAATTTCATCGCTGAGTGCAAGGTGTCCAATCCCCTCCCGTGAAATACGATCGAATGGTAGAGGCGCAATACGGTGATTTAATAATTCAAGATCATTTCGTGTCACCCAGGAAGGATCCAGGCCTTGTGGAATTTGTATAGACCATGCTGGCTCAAGTGGGTGAGCGAGCGCATCCATACAAAGCTCACCACGTGAAGCAAGCATGCAGCGCCTGACTTCGCCCTGGATGTTGGGTGAAGTCGAAACACGTGCACGCAGCATGTCGTCTTTTTCCCAGCGCCCGGGTAGCATACCCAAGGCGACGAACTCAGCGGGTAACTGCGAAGGATTGGTAATCAGTTCATCGACTCGTGCATTAATACCCGCTACAAAAGCGCTAGCAATTCCTTCGACTTTAGGATCTAATTTTTTCCACTCCTGCTCTATGGGTCCGCGAAACATCAACAGTTTTGCTATGTGGTCGAATTTAATGAACTCTGGCCCGAAGACCTCAGAGAGTGTCCCGACTTGTCGTCGATGATTCAGATCAAGTTGCCATAAACGCAAAAACGCTGCTGAATATCCTTGCCCAAAAAAGGCATCCTCAACCGTTTGTGCACAAATATGCGGTACACCAGTGTGATCAATAGAAATCGAAATCGGGGCACTCAGTCCCTTGACATGTAAAACGGTTGAATGTGGTGATTTCATATTTCAATGTTTTTAAATGGTGACTGATTATGAGGTTAGTTGACTGAGTGCACCAATAGCTAATATGACATACGATATAACAAAAAGTTATGAGTTACTAAGCTCTTTATGATTAAATTATTAATCAAGTCATATACAAAATGGCTGAATTCAGACGAGAAGGCAGCAAATATGAGACTTCGTCACATTGAAATTTTTGATGCAATTTGTCGAACAGGCTCTCTTACTGAGGCGGCACACATCCTGCACGTCTCACAGCCAGCAGCAAGTAAGCTCTTGGCAAACGCCGAACTCCAGCTAGGTTTTAAATTATTCAACCGCGTCAGAGGACGTTTAAGCCCCACTCGGGAAGCAGATATTTTGCGTCCACAAATATCCCGCATGCAACAAGAATTAACACGTATCAGAAGACTGGCCAACAGTCTTAAAGGAAATCGTCAAGGCCATTTAAGAATCGGCAGTATGGCAGGGATGGGGCTAAGAGTCATTCCAGCCGTCATCACCGATAGCCACAAAAAAAATCCCTCTGTGACATTTGATTTGTATACCCAGAACAGTGCGCAACTTATTGCTGGCTTAATGGCACACGAGCTAGACATCATCATTTCTTATGACGAAACTGATTATCCGGGCGCCCGTAAAAAACATTTGACCGATATTGAACTCGTGCATGTCGGGCTAGCCAAACACACTGGACCAAAAAAACTTAGCGACTTGAACGGGGTCGACTTTATCGCTCTTGAGGCGCACGCTCTCTCTGGTTTAGTGATTCAACAAGCACTCGAATCAGCAAATATCGAGCCTAAAATTGTCGCTCAAGTACAGACGCATTTTGTAGCATGTTCAATGGTCGAGGCGGGATGTGGAGAGACGATTGTTGACTTATTGACAGCCAGAGCTATGTTACGTCCTGGTATTACTGTAAGTAGACTCAGCCCACCAATCAAAATTCCAATCAGCGTTATGACCCATGCAGCAGACGAGGTCACTAAACTCCATACTGAAATTATTGAGCAATTACAAGCCGTATGCCTCACGCAGCAACTACCAGAACAATCCGACAACTTGTCTGGATAGAGTTTTCAAGACAAGAGATAAATTTCCGAACAAGGCTCACCGAATATGTACTCACTCTATCTCGACTTACCAAACACACCGGAACTCAATCACGACAAAAAGCGTCAGCGTGGCGCAAGTGGCCATGCTGTCGCAGCAACAGCGTCGCCACTAGCAAGCCTGGCTGCGATCAATGCAATAAAAAAAGGTGGTTCTGCAGCAGATGCAATTGTTGCGGCTCAAGCGGTTCTTTCATTGGTGGAACCACACGCTTCAGGTTTAGGCGGCGGCAGTGTGATCGTTTGGCATGATGAAAAAACTGGCAACTCGGGGGTAATCGATGGTTTGGCTGCTGCACCAGCTGTTGTGACAGAGCGCTTAGAGCTCGACTTTGATGGGCGCAGTATCCCGCGCGAACGCGCAATGACTGGAGGTAGAACGGTAGGTGTACCTGGCACATTACGCGCACTTGAAAAACTTCATAATAAATTTGGAAAGCTGAATTGGGGCCAACTTTTTAACGAAGCTCACGCGCATGCCTCAGAGGGTTTTGACTTACCACCTTATCTAGTTAAAACAATCAATGAAATTAGCTCAATGCAAGACGAGCCGCTCGCACAGTCGGTCTACTGCAATGGAACAAGGCGCGTATTACCAGCAGGTACCCGTATTCAAAATCCTCAGCTTGCCAAAACATTCGAAATAATCGCTGAGAAAGGCGTGGATGCATTTTACGAAGGCGAGCTTGCAGATCAGATCATTAACATTGTCTATAACGATACGTTTTCTGGGCGAATGACCCAATGCGATCTTAAAAACTATCAGGCTATTGAGCGATCACCTGCTAGTTATACATTCAATGGATCAAAAGTCCTGACTGCACCCGCACCAGTTTTTGGCGGGATTGCAGTGGGTCAGATCGTTTGCATGATGGAGTCATTAGGTTTAGCGGGACAAGACTTAGCGTACCACCCAGAACTCACACATGCGCTGATGGAAGCTGGACGACTCGCCTTTGCAGATCGAGGCGCATTTATTGGAGAGTCAGCCGATCCTAGCGTCTCACAGGCGATGCTTGACTATGGTTATCTCGTCGAGCGCACAAAAAGTATCGATCTATCAAAGCTAGCGACTCAGGTCCAGCATGGAGACTTAGGCAATAAATACCCAGCCGGACCTGACGGAACAGGTCTAACCAGTGCGATGACATCTCATCTTATTGTCAGTGATCTAAATGGGCTGACGATCTCAATGACAACAACAATTAATCAGAACTTTGGTTCCAGATTGTCGGTTGGTGGTTTTTATTTAAATAATGTCCAAACTAATTTTGCGGCTCGACCATTTTCTGTTAATAACACTTTGCGTGCCTATAACGCAATGGCTCCTGGAAAACGAGCGATGACATCTTTCGCACCATCAATCATGCTTAATAGTGACGGTGGAGTCCGGGCCGCCTTGGGCGCAGGCGGTGGAAATCGCATTGTGGGGTTTGTTGCCAATGCAATGATGCGTATCGCGGCGGGGTATACAGATGGCCAAAAAATTGTTTCTGCACCACAAGCGATGAACTGGAATGGCTTAACAAATATTGAACCTGGCCTGGCCCATCTGCACGAAGAGTTAACAAAAAGGGAGCATTACTTCGTAACGAGAAGAATGGACGGTGGTACGCAGGTAGCAATTAAAAATGGTGAGACTTGGAATGCAGGTGGCGATATTCGTCGTGATGGCACAGCGATTGGACTACTTCATATAAAAAATAAATCCTGATCAATACATCCCGCCAACTCGATGCTGGGCAAAATAATGGCCACCTCCCGCATCTACCAGAGGCTCGATGTGCGGAACATACGAGATGCTCCTGATTGGGCTGGGCAATTCAGATATTTCCAGATTCAACTCTCGAACACGCGATGGATCTGCGACAGGGACGGCTTGCATCAATTTACGTGTGTAAGGGTGTTCAGGATTTTCAAAAACAGCCCGACGCGGCCCTATTTCAACAATCTGCCCCAGATACATGACCGCGACCCGGTGACTAATACGTTCGACGACAGCCATATCGTGAGAAATGAAAAGAAATGAAATACCCAGCTCGCGCTGTAAATCAATGAGCAAGTTTATGATCTGCGCCCGAATAGAGACATCCAAAGCAGAGACTGACTCATCCGCGATCAATACGCGCGGGTTTACAGAAAGCGCACGCGCGATACAAATACGCTGACGCTGCCCCCCTGAAAACTCATGAGGATATCGATTAATTGTGACGGGATCCAGTCCAACTTTTTGCATAAGTGATGCAACACGGCGATCTGCCTCCGGTCCCGAAGCAATATTCTGTATAAGCATTGGCTCTTTAATGCATTCACCCACTTTCATTCGCGGATTCAATGAGGCAAAGGGATCTTGAAAAACAAACTGCACCTGCTGTCTGAGATGCCTTAACGCCCGGCTATCATTAAACTCAATGCGATGGCCATCGAGTTCGATCTGTCCCTGAGAAAACTTTGTTAAGCCAACAATAGAACGCCCTGTTGTTGTCTTGCCGCAGCCTGACTCTCCAACTAGAGCAAGCGTCTCTCCCTTGTGTAAATCGAAACTAACTTGCTCAACAGCATGTACGCGATTTTTGACACGTGAGAAAAATCCACTTTTCACATCAAATCGTGTGACAAGATTTTTAACGCTTAATACCACAGGCCCTATCACGCTGGGCTCGACTGACCCTAAATCCCTCAGTACTTCAGTCGTAGCATCTCCGTCATTATTCAAACTAAAACGCATAGGCTGATCAATTCCCTTTAGATCTCCCAATTTTGGAACAGCGGCAAGTAGCGTTTTTGTATAGGGGTGACTAGGATTTGCAAATAGAGAAAAGACATCATTTGACTCAACTACCTCACCACGCCGCATCACCATCACCCGATCAGCGATTTCTGCCACAACGCCCATATCATGGGTGATAAAAATGATTCCCATATCCATTTCCTTTTGCAACTCATGGAGGAGTAACAAAATCTGGGCCTGGATCGTGACATCAAGAGCGGTAGTAGGCTCATCCGCAATCAGAATGGAGGGTTTACAAGACAGTGCCATGGCAATCATTACTCTCTGTCGCATACCTCCCGACAACTCATGGGGATAACGGTTCATGATCGCTTGCGAGTCAGGAATACGAACCTGATCCAAAATACTTCTGGTGGCTGCAATGGCCTGCCTATGATCTAAATTCTGATGCAACAGAATAGCTTCGATAATTTGGGAACCGACAGTAAAAACCGGATTTAACGAGGTCATCGGTTCCTGAAAAATCATCCCGATTTCTGCTCCACGCAGTCGACGCATTTCCTGCTCAGACTGCAGTCTCAAATCAATTGCATCAGTCCGTGCACCTTTAAAAAAGATATTGCCTGAATCAATTCTGCCACCACCAAACTCAACCAGTCGCATAATCGCCAGAGAAGTGACTGACTTCCCCGAACCGGACTCCCCTACGATTGCAAGGGTTTCGCCACGATCAACATACAAATCCAAGACTTGTACCGCATTAAACGCAGTGGAGCCGCGTCCAAACGAGACGGACAAATCACGTATATCGAGTATCCGTTCGGGAGGAAGTATCAGAGGAAGGGACATATTTAGTTAGATCCTCTTTGCAATGCGGGGATCAATTGCATCGCGTAGACCATCTCCAAGCATATTGATCGAAAGAATCGTAATAGAAAGAAAGAGCGCTGGAAAAGCGATGAGGTAGGGTTTGATCTGCCATAGTGTTCGTCCTTCTGCCATGATATTTCCCCAGGAGGGTGTGATAGGTGGCACTCCGGCGCCAATGAAAGAAAGGCTCGCTTCAGCAAGAATAGCCAGTCCACAGATATAGGTGATTTGAACAGTTAGTGCAGCAATCGTATTTGGGAAAATGTGCTTAAAAATTACTCGCAAAGGTCTTGCTCCAGAGGCGATCGCTGACTCGACATAAGACTGTTCACGCAAGGAAAGCGATAATCCACGAATCAATCTGACCACGCGGGGAATTTCAGCAATAGTGATTGCCAGAATGACGTTTTGCATCGAGGCCTGAGTCAAAGCGATCAAAGCAATCGCAAGCAAAATAGTAGGGATTGACATCATCCCATCAATGATTCGCATCACAATTGCATCGATTACTCTACTAAAGCCAGCCGCCAGACCGATTAAGGTACCAATTAGGGCAGATAAAAATGCAACTGAAAATCCCACAGTTAAAGATACTCGAGCACCGTATAAGACCCGCGAGTAGACATCGCGTCCCAACAAATCCGTCCCAAACCAGAATTGTTGACTTGGCGCACGCGTTCTCCTGACTGGCGATAAGGCCGTTGGATCAATCGTACCTAGCCAGGGTGCAAAGATTGCGACCAAAATCAATAAACTGAGCATGAATCCGCCGATTGCTATCGTAGGATGCGTTTTGATGAAAGACCAAATATTGCGCATCAGTATTTAATCCTTGGATCAAAAGCCCGATAGAGCAAATCGACGATAAGATTGATCAGTACATACATCAAACTGAACATCAAAATAACGCCTTGAATAATCGGATAGTCACGCCGTAATATTGCATCCACGGTCAGACGACCTACACCGGGTATTGAAAATACAGTTTCTGTTACGACCGCTCCGCTAATTAATAATGCAACACCGCTACCTATAATAGTAATAACCGGTACCGCGACATTTTTTAAGGCGTGTCGAAACAGAATTCCTTTATTTCCAACGCCTTTGGAGCGCGCTGTCCGTATATAGTCCTGATTAAGAGTTTCAAGCAAAGTTGCTCGCGTAATCCTTGTAATTAAGGCGACATACACACTGCACAAGGCCATAGTAGGAAGGATTAAGGTGCGTATAGAGGCCCAGATCCCCTGTGAAAATGGAACGTACCCTTGTACAGGTAACCACTTTATTTCCAAACCAAAAGTCCACGCGAGCAAGTACCCAACCACAAAGGATGGAACTGAAAAACTTAGAACGGCCAACATTAGAATCGTACGATCAAAGGTACTGTGATGCCTCCACGCGGACATTGCACCCAGGGGTATAGCGATTAAAATTGAAAAAATCAGCGTCATTAACATAAGTGTTAAGGTGGGTGCCAAACGCTGCTCAATCATGTGCGTCACTGAAAGTCCTGTAAAAAGCGATTGTCCTAAATCGCCATGCAATACTTTCCAGAGCCAGTCAACAAAACGCAATAAAAATGGCTGATCTAATCCGAGCGCCATTCGAATCCGTTCGATATCTTGTGGCGTAGCATCTTCACCAGCTATTAGTACAGCCGGATCTCCTGGCGTCAAATTCAACAAACCAAAGACAAACAGGGCGACAAACAGCATCACCGGCAATGTCATCAAAATACGACGCAAAGAATAAGCAAACATAGTCGTCCCTGAAACCCGTTTTTTATTTCAAGGGCCAGCGTGGCCGGCTTATTTTATTGTATGTAAAGGTATGCCAATCAGGCGTTGCAGCACCACGACCACCCATATAAATCACAGCTTTAGCGATCTTTGAAAACGAAGCGTAAAAATGCTGTGCGGACTTAACGACCACTATTTTTTTAATCAGCAGATCGCACCCCAATTGGGTAAACAAATCCATATTCATTGCCTGGTTACGATTAGAGGTGAGCACAATATCAATCCCATTCGCACAGACCAACGCACAATTTCCAAGCTGAGTTTGGCCGCCCGACAGGCCTGTCATCGCCATATTTTCCTTCAGCGAGAGCACCTTACAGAACAGATCCACCGGATCACCTGAGTAGGGACTAGTTTTGCCTCCTATCCGTAGCATGAGCTGTGCGCCCTCCCCGGCATCAAATGCGATGCGAACCGCCATCGGATCCCACATCGGACCAAGCGCTACGTTCGTCACTTCCCTTTCAAGTAGCCTGCTTAACACAAAGGTGGCATCGCCTGCGGCACCACTACCTGGATTATCAGGTCGATCAGCCAGGACAACGGGGCCACCCTCGATAGCTAAAGCCTCGTCAAGAGCCTGATCAATCGTACGAAATGGGATACTCAATTGATCACGCATGGCGATCAGCTCATCAGCCAAACTACGAGCTAAATTTTGCGCTTTGGTCACATCACCGTGACTGTAGACCAGGACTTTCGTCCCCATCTCAGGTACATCACCCGTTGCAAAGCCGTGCGCAAGGGACACCGAAAGTATCCCATCTTTCCCTTCAAGCCCTTGAATTTTCTTAACAATGCTCAGACCAGGTTCGCGGGTAGTATGAATTGGAACAATCATTTCACAATCAACCAACGCGGCAACAGGAACGATCTTTCCCCGTTGTTTATCTATACACAAATCCACCAACTCCCTGGCACGTGGCAGCGTATCGGTATGGGGATACTCTTTGTATAAAACTAGCACGTCTGCTTTTTGAACCATCAGCGGACTCAGATGCGCATGTAAATCCAGCTCAGCACCAACGGTCACCTCCGGACCGACGATATCCCTGACACGCGCCAGAATATCGCCTTCACAATCGTCGTAACCCTCAGCGACCATCGCACCATGCATGCCAAGAATAACCATATCCACTGGAAGAGCCTGGCGTAAATCATTTAGCAATTCATCTCGCAGACTTTCATAGGCTTGACCAGTAGTAATCCCGCTCGGCTGTGCAGAGGCGATCATGCCCTCAATAAGCTCCCAACCCGTATCTAAACACTTCTCTCGCAAAACATGGAGCGGAGCACTCAGAAAGGTGGGCTTGCCGGGATGTGTTCCCGCAGGAAAATAGTCGCGCTCATGAAAGCTTGCCAAACCGGTAGGCAGCGGAGCAAAAGTATTCGTTTCGGTCCCTAAGGCCCCAAAAAATATGCGCATGTTTATATTTATATTGAAATCTAAGATTCAATGTTTATACTTGATTGACAGGAAAAAGTACTAGAAATCGAGAATAAAAATATTTACTGCTATCACTGTTTTGATATCAAGTCCGTTCTCTGCCATAGCCATTAAGTTATGCAGTCATTTCGTCAGGTTATTTCACCATTTTCATTCTGTTAATGAGGCACTATGGATCGTCGTACATTCCTTCTGAGCTCAACCGCTGCGGCAGCAATTGAATTACTGCCTTCAGTAGCCAGCGCACAAAACGCTCTACCCATGCTCAGATGGGTACCCGCAAACGACCTAACCATCCTTGACCCAATGTTTACAACGGCGACGATCACAGCCTGTCATGCGATGCAGATTTTCGATTCGCTGTATGGACTGGATCAAAACTACATGCCCAAGCCACAAATGGTGGGCGAGGAGTTAATTGAACAAGATGGCTTAGTATGGAAACTAATGTTGCGCGAAGGACTCAAATTTCACGACGGTCATTCAGTAAAAGCGCAAGACGTCATTGCCAGTATCAAACGCTTTGGCAAACGCAATCCACTTGGTCAGACACTCACAGAATTAATCAAAGATATCGAGCCGATCAACGATCAAACTATTCAGATTACGCTTCACAAGCCATTCCCATTACTCAGCTATGCGCTATCCGGCCCCTCGTCTTCAATCATGCCTGAGCGTCTCGCCAATACACCAGACAACACCGCGATCAAAGAGATGATAGGAAGCGGCCCCTTTCGTTTTGTTGCAGATAAATGGGTGTCTGGCTCTCAAGTTGTTTATGAGAGATTTAAAGACTACGTTGCGCGAAGCGAAGGCAAAGCGGTCAATACATCCGGACCTAAAATTGCTTACATTGATAGCTTGAAATGGCAAATTATCGGTGATCGTGCAACAGCTGTCGCAGCACTACAAAATAACGAAGTGGACGGAATAGAAACCGTCGATAACGACTTCATCCCTATTTTAAGTAAAGATCCATCAATCCAACTGATCAAAAGTAGTGTCCCATCTATACCGCTGATGCGCTTTAATCATTTACATGCGCCATTCAATAACGTGTTGATGCGCCGAGCTATTCTTGCGGTAGTAAATCAAACAGACTACATGACGGCGGCAAACGGAGCAGACTTTCCAGAATATTGGAGCGACAAGGTAGGCGTCTTCGCGCCAGGTACTCCAATGGCAAGTACAGCAGGACTTGAAAAAATAACAGGTAAACGCGACTTTGATTTAGCAAAAAAACTCATCAAAGAATCAGGCTATAACGGAGAAAAAATTATCCTTCTTGATCCGGTGGACTCCCCTACTCACCATGCCTCGGCGCTTATCACTGCAGACCTTTTCAAAAAACTCGGTCTTAAAGTTGAGGTCCGCTCGATGGACTGGGGGAGTTACATGCAGAAGCGTAACAATCAGGATGCGCCGTCTGACGGCGGATGGCACGTTGCTTTTACAGCGATGGTTGGTACCAGCAATCTTGATCCGACCAGCAACCTTGGGATTCGAGGCACGGGTAAACAAGCTTGGTTTGGCTGGCCTACAAACCCGGAAATTGAAAAGCTCAGAACCGACTGGTTCTATGCTAAAGATCTTTCTGAGCGCCAAGAGCTCTGTCGTCAGATTCAACTTCAGGTTTTTGATCAAGTACCTTATATCCCTCTAGGTGCGATCTACAATCTAATGGCATTACGAAAAGAGTGGAAAAACTTTCAGGCTGAAGGGCCAGTTTTTTACACCGTAAAAAAAGATGGAAGATGATTTTTTATAAACTATAGCAATCTAAATGTGTTTCATGTCGACACGGCCTGTTCTCGACCCATCAGGATTTAAATCACGCTCGGTCACAAGTATTACTTCACCACGCTCATCAAAGTGCACATCCGCATTCCTGATGACATGCCAGTTCAACGCGGCCATGCCACCGAGCATTAACGCATGCTCAGCAATGCGCTCAGCGTCTCTTTCTTCGTGATCTGTGTACTCAATGTGACCACGTTTAATCATCCGATAACGTTTAACCGATGCACCAATAATCCACACGACTAAAAAAACAGAACAATACACAAAGGTACTTAATCTGTTCCAAATACTTACCCAGTCAGGTTTCTCTGAAGGTAAAAAACTGAAAACGGGATCTTTCAG
>CANCRX010000056.1 GCA_947380655.1 Alcaligenaceae bacterium
CAGGGTGAGCGCTATCAAATCATGGCTTGAAAACAACCCTAATCTTGACCCACCCAGTGGTGAGAGCAAAATAATTCAGGATAGAGCTTGCAAGGATCGCTAATGCCAGACCTGGCGCATGGCCTAATTTGTAACTAAGCGAGGGCAAAATGTTTACGCGCACAACGCCACCAGTTTTCCAACATCCCCTACTTGATCAAGCGACCAGACCATTTCAATAACTTTGCGCGCTTGCTCAGCGCCGAGCGCTTTGGTGGCATTGCCGATAAATTTATTTTCCAGATCTTTATCGGACATCGGATTTGCAACCGTTCCTGTCGCATGATCAATCGAGGCTTCAAATACTTTGCCTGATTTAGTGGTGACTTTTGCACTCGCCTGATCGAGTCGCAATTCACTCGAGCCTTTGATCTGCACAAGCTTACGCATCGCTTGTATCGAAGCGTCTTGTGCGCGTTCGTTTGAAAACTGCAGTACTCCGCCCGCCTGATCTATATAGGCAACTGCAGCGGCATGATTCGCACTGAATTTAGACATCAGACCAGAGCCAGGTGTATCCACACCTGTGATGCGAATCACATCTGGATGAACAGTCATCTCCAGAGACGTAACTTCATCGACAGGAATCTTTCCTGATGCCGCGGCCTTGATCGCTGCATCAATTAACGGGTGCAGCACGACACCACAGGCATAGGGCTTATAGCCATTACCTGTAATGAGCCACGATTTGCCGAGATCTTTCGTGAGCGCAGGCAGATTCTGTGTGCTGCTGTAAATCCTGACAAAACCAAGATTGCCATCGAGAATTTCTGGCGAGCTATTAAAACCATTTGCGGCCAAGGAGGCAGCTAATACACCGTGGTAAGCAGACTTACCTGCATGGAGTGATTTACAATCACTACCGCGATTTTGTTGCATGCCTGCCGCTTGCGTGCAGCCAATACCGAGTGCGTAAATGGTTTTTTTTCCATCGAGCCCAAGCAGTCTTGCCGAGCCAGCTGTGGCAGCCACGGTCCCAAGCGTACCGGTTAAATGCCAGCCACCATGGTGGTGACGCGGCATGGCTTGACCGGTACGGATGCCTGCTTCAAATGCGGCAACGAATGCAACGATTAAATCTTTGCCGCTAGACTTATTTTTTTCGCCGAGTGCGAGCAGTGCTGGCAAGGTTGCCGTAGAGGTATGCAGAATCACGCCGCCCAAATGCGTGTCATCAAAATCGAGTACGTGGCCCATTTGCCCATTGGCAACAGAGGCATCCAGCAAACTGAGTTTCAAACCGCGCTGACCCAATACCGTCGCAGCGGCAAAGGAGCCAAGCTCCTTGAATGTCGAAATTAAGATCTGCGGGGTCGGATGTTGAGCGCCCGCGAGTGCGCAACCCAGCCAGTCCAGTACGGCACGTTTTGCCTCGTGGATGGCTGCCGGACTGAGATCTTTATACTGAATTCCAGCAAGAAACTCTCCCAATTGTTTGGTCACGCCGAGTCCAAGATTGGCCGCGCCGTAGGAGGACTCGGATGCGCTACTCGATGACGCTGCTGCAGCATTTTTGGAATCGGCAGGGCTGAGCGCCACGCCATTGTTGGTTTGTGCTGCGATAGGCCCCGAAGCGAGTGCTGCCGTCATCCCGCCCGCTGTCAACGCCAGACTCGATTGCATCCATTGTCTGCGATTCATGACAGATTTGTTTTTGTTCTGCATTTGTGTCTCCTATCGGAATAGAATACGGGAAAATAACGCATCTGACCCCTAAAACATGTTCAGTTCCAGCTCTTTGGCCGACCTGCCTAAATCTGCTCAATACGCATCCTTGCTTGAGCAGGCGCAAGCCTTGATGTCAGGCGAATCCAATCACATCGCCAATGCAGCAAATCTGTCTGCGCTCGTGATGGCGAGCCTGCCTGAGCTGAACTGGGTTGGTTTTTATTTTTACGATGGCCAGGAGCTTGTGCTCGGCCCCTTTCAAGGTAAGCCTGCTTGTTTGAGGATCTCCCTTGATCGAGGCGTCTGTGGTGCTGCAGCCACTTCGCGATTGTCGCAACTCGTACCAGATGTCCATGCATTTCCAGGGCATATCGCGTGTGATGCGGCATCGCGCGCAGAAATCGTTGTCCCGCTCATCCATGCAGGAAAGTTATTAGGCGTGTGGGATGTCGACAGTCCTGTTTCTGGACGTTTTGATCAAGAAGATCAGCGTGGTATGCAAGCGCTGTGTAATTTATATCTGCAGACCCTGACGGTCTCTGCCCCGATTCCGGAATACACCACACCATGACTTCTGCTGACAAAGCATCTATCCCTACTTCCGAATACGATTACATCGTTGTCGGCGCAGGCACCGCGGGTTGTTTGCTAGCGAACCGACTATCTGCCAATCCAAAGCACCGGGTCTTATTGCTCGAGGCGGGTGGCGCAGATAACTATCACTGGATCCATATTCCTGTTGGCTACCTGTATTGCATCGGTAATCCGCGCACAGACTGGTGCTATCGCACCAAAGCCGATCCAGGCCTGAACGGTCGTGAGCTCGGATATCCGCGCGGTCGTGTGCTCGGGGGATGCTCGTCAATTAACGGCATGATTTATATGCGTGGCCAGAGTGCAGATTACGACAGCTGGGCGGCCGAGGGTAATCCAGGCTGGGGCTGGAATGATGTGTTGCCAATTTTTAAAGGCATGGAAGACCATCATTTAGGCGCGAGCGAGTTTCACGGTGCGGGTGGCGAGTGGCGCGTAGAGCGTGCTCGATTGTCCTGGGAGATCCTGGACGCATTCCGTGATGCGGCTGAGCAGGCTGGTATCCCCCGCGTACAGGATTTCAACAAAGGCGATAACGAGGGCAGTGATTACTTTGAAGTGAACCAGCGCGCAGGCTGGCGCTGGAATACGTCGAAAGCATTTTTGCGACCCATCAAACACCGCCGTAATCTGACCGTCTTGACGGGTGCTCGTACGACTAAGCTGGAATTTGTTGGTCGTCGCGTCACCGGTGTCGAGTTCATCAAAGATGGACAGAAACATATTGCCCGTGCTGCTAAAGAGATCGCTATGGCAGCGGGCTCGATTGGTTCGGCACAGATTTTGCAAGCATCCGGGATTGGCGCAGCGCGTTTATTAACCCCTCTGGGTATTCCGCTGATACACGAATTGCCTGGTGTTGGACAAAACCTGCAGGACCATTTGCAGTTACGTATGATTTATCGCGTCGAGGGTACCCGCACCTTGAACACCATGGCGAATTCGCTCTGGGGGAAAGCGATGATTGGATTGCAATATGCACTGACGCGTAGTGGCCCGATGAGTATGGCCCCTTCGCAGTTAGGTGTGTTTGCAAAATCAGGCCCAGAACAAACGCGTGCGAATGTTGAATATCACGTACAACCTTTATCTCTGGAAAAATTCGGTGAGCCATTGCATAGCTTCCCTGCGTTCACCGCATCAATCTGTAATGTGCGTCCAAGCTCTCGTGGTCATGTGAATATCGTTTCGGCCGATACAGCAGAGGCGCCAGAAATTCTTTGTAATTATTTGTCGACAGAGGATGATCGTAAAGTTGCTGCCGACAGTATCCGTCTGACACGACGCATTGTCGGGCAGTCTGCGCTCGCTCGATTCAAACCAGAGGAAATTA
This sequence comes from Alcaligenaceae bacterium, assembly GCA_947380655.1. Lineage (GTDB taxonomy): Bacteria > Pseudomonadota > Gammaproteobacteria > Burkholderiales > Burkholderiaceae_B > Zwartia. The sequence continues at coordinate 3,635 of CANCRX010000056.1, forward strand.
AACCGGGAATTGTTGGCGATACGGATGAAGATCTCGCTGCTGCCGCAGGCAATATTGGTACGACTATCTTTCATCCCGTTGGCACTTGCAAAATGGGAAATGATCCTATGGCGGTCGTTGACTCTGAATTGCGCGTGCATGGAATTCAGGGTTTGCGCGTTGCCGATGCTTCGGTGATGCCAACGATCACCTCGGGCAATACAAATTCGCCGACCCTTGTGATTGCCGAAAAAGCTGCGCAGCTGATGTTGGCTGCCGCGCATACTTAACGCGCATACGTTCAATGCGCATAGTTAGATTTAACCTGCAACAATCCGAACGGGGTCCTGCAAAGATTTGATTTCGCAATCGATCACGGGGCCTTTGCGTTCGAGAACAATAAAATCACCATCCTGCTGTGCAAGCAGTGGATGGTGCCAGGTGCCAGGCTTGAATGTCACCCCACAACTACCATCTACCCAGAACGCTGCAATCGTACTTTCTAAAGGGGCTGCCCCTGGGATGCTTTCGCCTGCGGGTCCAACACTACTGACGCTCTGATCACCGCGCGCGACAATTACGACAAAACTCACGCCTTTTAGTGGAATAAAAGACTGGCTGCCGAAACAGTGGCGTTCAAGTTCAAGCGCAGTGAAAGGCAAGGTATTCGCACAGGCTCGATAAAGGTTGAGCGAGGCCAGACCTGCATCCTGAGTTAAATCAGGTCCAGCAAGTGGAATGCGCTCACTTGTACCTCCGTTAATAAAAACGCCGCTGGTCAACGGCCCCCCTAAAATATCCCCATAGGGTGCGAAGGCTTCAGGAGTCAAGGGTTGGGCGATCAGAGTGCGCATAATGAGTCGGCTGAGAGTAATTATCTGCACAGCATCATTCAGAAACAAAACTCTGTCAAATCTCACAAATTAAATTGGTCTAAATAAGTGGGATATTTGAGCTGCCTACGGTATAGTCAAACTCAGTTTCTACCGTGTTTTAGCCCTAAGGTTTTCAATGACAGTCCCCTTCTACATTCAAGTCACCGCGACGGTTTTATTTGCCATCGCGATTCTGCATACATTCTCTGTGCCCGTCTTCGCGCGCCTTGCGCACAAAAATGGGCCTCATGCCGGGTTCTGGCATTTTTGTGCTGAGGTCGAGGCTGTATTTGGTATCTGGGCTTTTGTATTGCTTGTTGTGATGGCGCTCGCGACCAGTGCCCCGGATATGGCAACTTATGTAGATGGGAGAAATTTCACTGAGCCGATGTTTGTTTTTGCCATCATGGTTGTAGCGGCCAGTCGACCCATCATTGAGTTGGTCAGCATGCTGGTGCGTATGATTGCGCAAGTCTTACCCGTGCACCGCCAGGTTGCCACTTTTTTTGTTGTGCTGACGCTTGTTCCTTTGTCGGGTTCACTCATCACTGAGCCAGCGGCCATGACGCTTGCAGCGTTACTTTTACGTGACGGCTATTTCAATCGTGCTGGCCATCAATTGTTTAAATACATTGCGCTCGGTGTGCTGTTTGTCAATGTTTCAATCGGTGGCGTCTTGAGCGCCTACGCTGCACCGCCTGTATTGATGGTTGCGAAGACCTTTGGCTGGGACTCAACTTTCATGGTGATGCATTTTGGCTGGCGTGCAGTCGCGGCTGTACTGATTAACGCGTTGCTTGTCACGTTTGTATTTCGTAAGGCGTTGGCAGGGGGAGACGTTGAGACGCATCAAGGCGTGACGGGTACGGGTGCTCCTGAAAAAGTGGTCCGGGTCCCTGGTGTAGTGATTGCCATTCACCTCTTGTTTTTAATTGGTGTTGTTCTGTCTGCGCACCACCCAGCAATTTTTCTTGGGTTGCTTTTATTGTTTATTGGCTTTTGCGAGGCCTATAAAACGTATCAGTCCAAACTCATGATTAAAGAAGGCCTCATGGTGGGGTTTTTTCTGGGTGGCCTGGTGTTGCTTGGAGCATTGCAGAAATGGTGGCTGCAGGATTTGTTAGGCAGTCTCTCTCCTCTGGTCTTGTTTTGGGGTTCAGTTGGCCTGACCGCGTTAACGGACAACGCTGCACTGACGTTTCTGGGGTCATTGGTTGATGGAACGTCGGATGCCTGGCGCTACATGCTGGTCGCGGGTGCCGTGACGGGAGGGGGGCTGACCGTGATCGCGAATGCACCGAATCCCGCAGGGTTCTCTATCCTCAAGGGTAACTTCAAAAACGCCACGATTTCGCCAGGACCACTTTTTCTCTCTGCGGTGGCGCCAACGCTGATTGCAGCCTTTTTCTTTTTGATTTAATTTTTGAACTCATCCTCTCATCTAAAACCGGAGCTATTTCATGTCAGATCTCGCCTTCTCAACCTTGACCGATCTTGCCAAAGGTCTGGCAAGCAAAACCTATAGCTCTGAAGAAATCACGCGCGAGTATCTGACCCGTATTAAAACCGGGAACAAAGCATTGCATGCCTTTGTCAGTGTCAACGAAGACAGCGCGATCGAGCAAGCGCGTGCTGCGGATTTACGTCGGGCCTCGGGTTACTCTTTGAGCGCAGTCGACGGCCTGCCAATCGCTGTAAAAGACCTGTGTGACATTGAGGGCCAGATTACGACCGGAGGATCTCAAGATCTCATTAACCGTCGTAGCCCCACGACTTGCACCGCGATCGAGCGTCTGTTGCGTGGCGGTATGGTGATGCTGGGTAAAACGCACATGGTTGAGTACGCGTTCGGTGGTTTCGGTACGAACCCGGTGATGGGCACGCCCTGGAACCCCTGGGATCTTGAAACCCATCGTATTCCTGGTGGCTCCTCAAGTGGTTCGGGTGTTGCGGTGGCTTCAGGTCTTGCACCGGCAGCGATCGGCTCGGACACCGGAGGCTCGGTACGTATCCCCGCAGCACTGAATGGCATCACCGGCTTAAAGACCACCTGCGGTCTGATTAGTTTGCATGGGGCCTTACCTTTGTCAGGTACGCTGGACTCAATCGGTCCCATGACGCGCGACATGCGCGATGCGGCGATGCTGACGGACTTGATGGCAGGCGCGGATCCACTTGATCCTGCGTCCTTGAATCGTCCGCGTTTTCAATGGCAGGCTCCTGAGCAAACAGGCAAGACCTTACAAGGTGTGCGCATTGCTTTGATTCCACCCGGGCAGTATCCGATCCAGATGGGGGCGGATGTGTTGCGATTGCTCGATGACACCCGTCGCGTGCTCGTTGAACTCGGTGCGCAAGTCATCGACAAACCGTTCCCCTTCGACTTTAAAGATATGATGGTCCGCAACGGCGCGATTATTACGGCTGAGACTTACGCCATTCATCGCGCTTATATTGACGATATGAACAGACCGATCGGTGAATTTGTCCGCAAGCGTGTTCAGGCCGGTAGCAAAATTTCAGCTGCAGACTATATTGATGCGATGGCTGCACATCGTCATGCGATCGCGCAGTGGACCGACTGGATGGGTAACGTCGATGCGCTGCTGAGCCCTTGCATCCCTTTTGGTGCGATCCCGCTGACCGAAGTCGATGAAGCAACTACTCCGATGGCATCGTTTACACGCGCTGGTAATTATCTTGGTGCCTGCGGTGTTTCTCTGCCTGCAGGTTTTGCTGATAATGGTTTACCAATCGGTATGCAGCTGCTTGGAAAGCCATTCGATGACGCGACCATGGTCAAGATCGGTATTGCTTTTCAACAAGCCACTGACTGGCACCTGGCACGACCCAAGCTTGCCAAACTCGGCTTGTAAGCTGCCAGTTTTTGTAAGCGGCTATTTTTTGTCATGCATAATTGCTTAGACCTTGCTTACTTAGAACTTGCTTGCCTAAAACTTCCAGCCCGCGCAAATCTGTAGCATCTGTTTTAAAACAGGCTGCACGTTTGCCGCGGTATCTGGCAGATAGTTATAGGGTGGCTGCTCATTCATGTATGAACTCCAGGTCATCTCTAACTGGATTGCATGAATGCCCTGCGCGGGTTGGCCATACTGGCGTGTGATGGTTCCGCCGGTAAAGCGCCCATTTAATACGGAAGTATGCTGCGTATCAGCCTGCGCACAGGCAAACACTTTCGCTGAAAGTGCAGGGTCACAACTTTTGCCGCTTGCGGTCCCAAGGTTCAAATCGGTGAGTGTGCCTTCAAAAAATCTCGGTAGTACTGAGCGAATTGAATGCGCATCCCACAAAACTATCTGACGATGCAGGTTTTTGAGTCTGCTTAGTTCGTTTGCCAGCGCATCGTGATAGGGCTGCCAGTAGAGCGCACGACGTCGGTTGATTTCTTCTTGTGTTGGCGTTTTGCCACTCGGGTAAAGTGGCTCGCGATCAAAATTATCAATAGGGCATAGCAGCGTTGTATCTTGACCCGGGTACAGATTGGTTTGATCGATTGGACGATTCAGATCAATCACGTAGCGTGACATGTTGGCCTGAAGGATCGATGCACCCATTTCTTTGGCAAAGGCATACAGCTCTGGCAGGTGCCAATCAGTATCTCTTACGTCTCGCGCCACGGGCAATAACTGCGCCTCAATATCCGCTGGAATGTATGTGCCGCAATGGGGAATCGAAACCAGCAGAGGGAGCGTGCCTTGATGGAGTGTGAAAACGGGCGTGTCTGACATGATGAAACCTGAAAATGATGACTTTTGAACTAAAAATACGTAGATTTATAAGAATTTATACGATTTTCGCAATAAATTAGCGTGAAATTCACCGGCAGCTTGGGCAATAAGGGGGAAATACTTAAAAAACCGTTAAAATCTAGGGCTTTCCCTTAATTTCATACTCCAGCCTCCTCGAGAGTTTTATCGTGCCGATTTACGCTTACAAATGCACCGCCTGTGGTCACGCCGAAGACATCCTGCAAAAGATGTCTGATAAACGCCTGACAGAGTGTCCTGCGTGCAAACAATCCACCTATGAAAAACAAGTCACCGCGGCAGGTTTCCAGCTAAAGGGCTCGGGCTGGTATGTAACGGATTTCCGCAATAACGCGGGCGGCACCAGTAAGACCAGCGAGGCTGCGGTGGGTAAAACGGCTGCTGAGGCCGTGGCAGGAAATGGTTCTGCCGGGGCTGATTCTGCAAGTAGCAACAGTTCCTCAAGTACAGACTCTGGTTCGAGCGGTAGTGGTGAATCATCTTCTTCCGGATCGAGCTCAACGCCCGCACCGGCTGCATCCAGTGCCGCGTCGAACGGCGGGTCTAACACTACTTCTAGTAACAATTCGGCTGGATCCTCATCGGGTAACGCGAATAGCGCGACCAAATCTGCCCCATAACGCACCTTCTTTACCTGAGCTTAACTAAACCGAATGCGTTCCTTTAAAAAATACTTCATCACTGGCTTGCTGATTTGGGTGCCTCTGGTCATTACGATCTGGGTACTCGGTCTGGTAGTCAATACGCTAGAGAGCGTAGTGCCAGTATTTTTGTCACCTCAGGCGTTGTTTGGTTTTGATATTCCTGGCTTTCGTGTGCTGCTGGTGTTGTTTGTATTGTTAGCTACGGGCGTATTTGCAGCTAATTTTTTTGGCCGCAGTATTTTGCGCTGGTCGGAGAAACTGCTTGGCCGCATTCCATTGGTGCGTTCAATCTATCACTCGGTCAAGCAGGTCAGCGATACGTTACTGGCACCAAATGGTCAGGCCTTTCGTCAGGCAGTGCTTGTAGAGTATCCGAGAAAGGGTTGCTGGACGATCGCGTTGTTAACGGGCTCGCCAAGTGGTGAAGTCGCTGAGCATTTGCAAACAGAACATGTCAGCGTGTATGTGCCGACGACACCAAACCCGACCTCAGGATTTTTTCTGATTATGTCGCGCACTGAAGTGATCCCTCTGAGTATGTCTGTGGATTCAGCCTTGAAATATATCGTGTCGATGGGCGTTGTTGCACCGAGCACGCCAGCCGTGGTCACGGTTAGTCAAGCTAACAGTGCAGACGAGGCCAGACCCGCAGAATAAACAGTACCGACCTAAACAGTACAGAAAGTATTTAAGCACTTCCTAATAAAGTTACACCGCATAAAGTTACACCGCATAAAGTTACACCGCATAAAGTTACACCGCATAAAGTTACACCGCATAAAGCTTGACTGAATACGTATTGTTGAATTTTTTGATTTAACAATTTTTGATAAATTTTTTACCAGAATTTTGGAGCACTCCGCATGCGTACCTGCTACACCGGCCAGGTTTGTCGTGACCACTTAGGTCAAACCGTTACCCTGTTTGGTTGGGTTCATCGTCGCCGCGATCACGGCGGAGTGATCTTCATCGACATGCGCGATCGCGCAGGTCTGGCACAGATCGTGTTTGATCCTGATAATGCGCCAGCATTCTCTATCGCCGAGCGTCTGCGTAACGAATTTTGCATCCGCGTGACAGGTTTGGTGCGTGAGCGTCCCGCCGGTACCTCGAACTCTGATCTCGCTTCAGGCGAAATTGAAATCCTCTGCCGCGAAGTAGAAATCCTCAACGCGTCCGTCACCCCTCCATTCCAGCTCGACGACGAGAATTTGTCCGAGACCACCCGTCTGACACACCGTGTGCTGGATCTGCGCCGCGGCCAGATGCAAAAGAACATGATGCTGCGTTATCGCGTCTCGATTGAGGTGCGTAAGTTCCTCGACAACCTGGGCTTCATCGATATCGAAACCCCCATGCTGACCAAGAGCACACCTGAAGGCGCGCGCGATTACCTCGTGCCTTCACGCGTAAATGCTGGTGAGTTCTTTGCACTTCCCCAGTCACCCCAGCTGTTTAAACAGATGTTGATGGTGTCGGGCTTTGATCGTTACTACCAGATCACCAAATGTTTCCGCGACGAGGATCTCCGTGCAGATCGTCAGCCAGAATTCACCCAGATCGATTGCGAAACCTCGTTCCTGAACGAAGTCCAGATCCGTGAGATTTTCGAAGGCATGATCCGTCATGTATTCAAAGTCGTACAAAACGTTGATCTGGCTGAAACATTCCCGATCATGCCTTATAGCGAAGCCATGCGTTTGTATGGTTCGGACAAGCCAGACCTGCGTGTCAAGCTCGAGTTCACCGACCTGACCGATGTCATGAAAGACGTCGACTTTCAGGTATTTGCTCAAGCCGCGACGACCGAGGGCAGCCGCGTTGTGGCGTTGCGCGTACCTGGTGGTGCTCAGATTTCGCGCAGCGAGATCGACAATTACACCAAGTTTGTCGCGATCTATGGCGCAAAAGGTCTTGCCTGGATCAAGGTTAACGAAGCTGCAAAAGGCCGTGACGGTCTGCAGTCGCCGATTGTTAAAAACCTGCACGATGCAGCGCTGGCCGAGATGGTTAAGCGCACCGGTGCACAAGATGGCGATCTGATCTTCTTTGGTGCGGATCGCAGCAAAGTCGTCAATGATGCGATTGGTGCCTTGCGTGTCAAGATTGGTCACAGCGATTTCGGCAAGGCCAATGGCCTGTTCGAAGCCGTCTGGAAACCACTCTGGGTCGTTGACTTCCCAATGTTCGAATACGACGAAGAAGCTGATCGTTACGTTGCAGCTCACCATCCATTTACCAGCCCGAAAGATGGCCACGAAGATTTGCTCACCACAGATCCTTCAAAAGCCATCGCCAAGGCTTATGACATGGTCTTGAACGGTTGGGAAATCGGTGGTGGTTCAGTGCGTATCCACCGCGAAGAAATCCAGAGCAAAGTATTCCGTGCCCTCAAAATCGATGCTGAAGAAGCCCAACTCAAATTTGGTTTCTTGCTCGACGCCTTGCAATATGGTGCACCACCCCATGGTGGTATCGCCTTTGGTCTGGACCGTATCGTCACCATGATGACCGGTGCCGAATCGATCCGCGACGTAATCGCCTTCCCCAAAACGCAGCGCGCACAATGCCTGCTCACGCAAGCTCCCTCACCTGTTGATGAGAAGCAATTGCGTGAACTGCATATCCGTCTGCGTCAGCCAGAAATCAAAGCTGTTTAATTTTGCAGCGTTGATCTATCGTTAAAAACAAGGCGGGCATTAACCGCTCGCCTTGATACTCATGTCACTGATTCGAGTCGTTAGTTACAACATCCACAAAGGACGCTCGCTTGCCGGGCGCGACTCCTTGGGAGACTTGCGACTAGGACTGCATGGGTTGCGCCCTGATCTGATGTTTTTGCAGGAAGTACAAGGCCGCAACGACAAATACGGCTCCCTGCATCTGCAGCATGAGTCGCTTGCTGCTGCTTTGCATATGGAGTGTGCTTACGGCCGTAATGCTGTGCGTAAGGATACTGACCACGGCAACGCCCTGCTCTCAAGACACAAAATTGTGAGCTTCGAAAATCAGGACATCTCGGATCACAGTATGGAGCAGCGTGGTCTGCTGCATGGCTTAATCGATGTCGGGGGGCGTGAGGTGCACTGCTTTGTCGTGCATCTAGGATTGTTTGCCGGTAGCCGAGTCAGGCAGATCGAAGTCATGGCCGAGCGTATTAATCGCATGGTGCCGGATGGCGCACCGATGTTGATCGCTGGCGATTTTAATGACTGGAGGGACCGGCTGGCCCCGCTGTTTGTCCAGCAGTTGGGTGTCTACGAGGTTTTTGCACACGCACCACGTACGCACGGCATGATGCCTAAGTTACGTGAGTCGATGCGGCAGTTGGGTGGTGTGTTGCGTGGCGACAGCGAGGAGAAACTTCGCGTTGCGATGTTTCGCAGACAGCATACGCGGGTGAATCAATTGTCGGCAGAGGGCGCCGGCAATTTGATGCCCTCGCCACGGACTTTCCCTGCCGCGTTTCCGTGGTTGCGCCTGGACCGTATTTATCAGCGCGGCTTTGCCGTGCGCAGTGCGCGTGTGTTGCGTGGCAGGCCCTGGACGCAGCTCTCAGATCATGCGCCGATTTTGGCGGAGCTGGAACTGCCATAGGGCGTTGCGCTGTATAGGGTGGTGTGCTGTATCAGGCGGTGCGCTGTTTGAGGCAGTGAGTTGCTTAAAGTGGCACACATTTAATAGTCCTCGTTTTTTCCTGACAGCGCTACACCTATCCTCAATAAAAAATACGCAGCAGCATCGCTTGCCTGGGTGAGCCATCCGCGGCGCGAGTAGAGTGAGTGCTCAATCACGCGGCTGCCGCGAGACATGGCAAGCTCAAGAGAGTGTCTCAGTTGCGCAGCAAAACCAGTATCCTGAACCATCAGATTTGCCTCGCGAGCGAGCAACAAACTAAACGGATCCAGATTGGAGGAGCCGACAGTGGCCCAGCCATCCATGACCGCGACTTTTGCATGCAGAAAGCTAGGGATGTACTCGTAGATCTCTATGCCCTGTTTGAGGAACTGATCGTAGATCCAGCGTGTGGCGTGATATTGCAACTGGTATTCAATTTTTCCCTGCAATAGTAGGCGTACGCGCACGCCCCGGTTCGCTGCAGCAATGAGTGCCTTGCGCAATGAGTGGCCCGGCAGGAAATACGCGTTTGCAATGACGATGTCGTGTTTCGCTGCAGCGATTGCTGTGAGATATGCAGACTCGATCGACTTTCTGAATCTTAAGTTGTCACGCAGTACCAGTGCGGCAGTGATTGTGCCCGAGGGGGCTGCGGTGGCAAAGCGATGCTGAGGATGGCGTAAATGCAGATGACGCAGATATCTCAGCCTGTGTAGCGGACTCAAATGTGCATGCGAATGCGGATAGTCGTTTTCTCTTTGTGTATGGACAAGCCTTAACCAAAGGATATCGAGCGCATGGATCGCATCTTGTACCGTGGGGCCTGTCACCTGCACCGCAAAATCAAAACGCGGATCAGTGCTGTGAATTGTCGGATCTTGTTCTGAATAGTCGTCTTCGAAATTGATTCCGCCCAAAAATGCAGTTTTGCCATCGACAATCACTATTTTGCGATGTAAACGCCGCAGACGGAGCATGTCAAAACCATTCAGTCCAAACGATTTAGGCTCTGGCCGATAGATCCTGCACAGCGCACCTGCAGTTTGTAATTGCGCGCGTATCTCCTGATCCTGCCCGGCACAACCAAAACCATCAAGCACAACACGAACCTTGACGCCGCGCAGAGCAGCTTGTTTGAGGTGGTGCAGTATTTTGGTGCCGGCACTATCAAGCCGAAAAATATAGGTCTCGAGATGAATGCTGGTCGTCGCCCGATCAAAAGCCTCGCAAAGCGCAGGAAATAGCTGCACACCGTTTTCGAGCAAAGTGATGGCGTTCCCGGATTTCCAGCGGAGCGCTGCGCTGTGTGACGACATCATGCGTGACAATTTTTAGGCGACATACGTTTCTCGACTCAAGCTGCACTATTGCAGTTCGATCAGTCTGAAGTAAGCAGTCACCCGACTCAACGGTTTGACTGGTCATGCCGTACAAAAACCACACCCACTAAATTGCAACTAGATCTTTCTAGGGTATTGACTGGAAAAGCCCTATTGCTTTCAAATTTAAACACATGATTTAGGAATTTTAAGGAATTCAAGTTTATGCAATGCAAACTTTTTACAATTTAATTTCTGATGATAGTCATCAGGATGCGATTGAATCGCACCATAGGTACCAGAAGATTCAATTCAAGGACGTTATATGGGATTTAAGCCATTTGAACCCCTTCGCTATTCATTTAGATCCGGGTGTTGGTTTCGATTTGATGATTGTCGTTTTGTTTTCTTGCCATTGCTTTTCCCGGGCTCTCAGTACTCAGGAAGATCGAGTACCAATTTTGTCTAGAGGAATTTTGTACGATGACGGCCGAGAGTTGCGGATTCTTGACGAGTCTAGATATCAACTTTCAAGAGTATTCCTTCCAGGAATCTTGCATCAGTTAATTGATAGAAAAATTCAAGTGCTGCCGACAGGAAATTTTTTAACATTTGAAACCTATAGCTCATCGCAGGATGAGGAGAAATATGCTGTATTTTTTGATGTCAAAAAAGACTCATATAAAAGAAAACGCATCTTGTTGCGTGTGCAGTCTGCCTATACATTGAAAAAGCTTAATTCGCGACAGATGAAGGCTAAAAAGGTTAGGTTTAGCACTTTAATAAAATCTGTATTTGAGTGCCGACCAATTCGAGCCTAAAAGACAAAGGCCACCAATTGGTGGCCTTTGCATGCGAGAGTCTCTATTACATTTCTGTAAATTTCCACTCCAGGTGGAACCCATAGGGCGGCGCTGTTTTTTTCACTCGCTTTGAACAGATCTTGATTTGAATTTTAAACTTGATGGATACTGATAGTCAAACAAATGATTTCTTGCCCCCCACTAACCCAGTCGCCAGTGCCGTTCCTAACAAAATCACGCCACCACCGAGCAGTACATGCAAGGTTACCGCTTCGTCCAGCCAGAGCCAGCCCCAGAACACACCAAACACGGGGATCAGGAAGGTCACACTCATCGCTTTGGAGGGGCCGATGTTAATCAGTAGCTGGTAATAAAGCGTGTAGGCGAGCGAGGTGCACAAGACTGTCAGCCCTAACACCGCGCCCCAGGCGCCGATACTGACAGGGGCCGTGGGCCAAAACCAGATGCTGAAGGGCAGTAACAACAGTCCTGAGGAAATTAACGACCCCGCTGAGGCCGCGACAGGGTCTGCACCTCGGAGGTATTTTTTAGTAAAGCTCGCCGCGATCCCGTAAAAAATTGGAGCCGCTACACCCGCCGCCACAGCTAAGGCCGAACCCGAAGCACCAAAGGTCAACTTATCCCAGACCAGTATCAGAATCCCTGCAAAGCCGACAAACAATCCCAGCATGCGCATTGGCGGCAATACGTCTTTGAGCCAGACCCAGGCAATCGCAGCGCCCCAGAGCGGGGTCACGGCATTAATCACCGACATCGTGCCCGACGGGATCGATTGCGTTGCATAGGCAAACAGCACAAAGGGTAGCGCAGAGTTAAAGATGCCTACGATGGCGATCGGGCGCCAACGCTCGATCAGTAAAGGCAGCTTTTTCTGAATGATCAGCAAGGGCAGTAACAGCAGACCTGCACAGAGCGTGCGTAGCCCCATCATTGGAAGCGGTCCGAGTTCACCGACTGCCAGACGCATAAACAAAAAAGACCCGCCCCAGACTGCGGCGAGAATAAGCATGGTGTAGAGATCTTTGCGACGCATGGGACGGATGCTGCTAAAAATGGTGAGGCACACTAGTGAGGTACACAGAACTGCTACGATAGAAAAGCCTTTCACTATAACGCCTGCTATGACTCCCCTCAGACCAACTCTAAACCTCTACAATCAGCCATCTTTCAGTTTTAGTCCTGTCATGCGAAATCCATGAACATACGCACATGAGTACAAGATCCTTGAATATCCTCCTGACCGGTGGAACAGGTTATATCGGCAGCCACACAGCAGTGGTGCTGCAAGAGGCGGGTCATCGCGTATTTATTTATGACAATTACTGTAATAGTGATCCAGCGGTCGCGCAGACCCTGCAAAAAATTACAGGCCAGCCTTTTAAAACGATAGAAGGTGATATTCGTAATACGGACTTACTACAAAAGACCCTAGAGACAAATCATATCGACGCGGTGATTCATTTCGCTGGTCTTAAAGCCGTGGGGGAGTCCGCCACCATCCCGGTTGAGTATTACGCCAATAATGTTCAGGGTACGATTAGTCTGTTGCAGGCGATGCAAGCTGCGAGTCATCGCCCCAGAACACTTGTCTTTAGCTCCAGTGCGACGGTTTATGGTGACCCGCAATATCTGCCGATCGATGAATCACATCCGACGGCGGCCACTAATCCCTATGGTCGTACCAAACTACATATCGAAGAAATCCTCCGCGACCTTGCCAAATCCGATGTCAGCTGGCGCATCGCATGTTTGCGGTACTTCAATCCGGTGGGCGCGCATGTCTCTGGTCTGATCGGTGAAAATCCAAATGGTATCCCTAACAACCTGATGCCTTTTGTTGCGCAGGTAGCCGTGGGTAAGCTCAAACAACTCAATGTATTTGGCAATGATTACGACACACCTGATGGAACGGGTGTGCGTGACTATATTCATGTCATGGATCTTGCCGAGGGACACTTGGCCGCATTAAATTATCTTGGTGCAGCATTAGCCGCTGAGGTAGTTACGAATACCGAGACACAAACACATACAGGCCTGCACACCTTCAATCTGGGTACCGGTTGTGGTTACAGTGTGCTCGAAATGATTCAAGCGTTTGAAGCGGCGAGTGCAAAAGCTGTGCCGTTTCTTATCGCCCCCAGACGAGCAGGTGATATTGCAAGCTGTTATGCGAGCACTACATTGGCTGCAGAACAATTGGGCTGGACGGCAAAGCGCGATTTAAAAGCGATGTGCGAAAGCAGCTGGCATTTTCAGCAGAAAGCCGCAGCAAGTGCTGGCTCAAATTCAAATACCACTGCAGGCGCTTAACCGTGTCACAGATCCCTTGCTTTGTTGTGAATCTTGCGACTGCAACCAAGCGTCGTGCAGCGATGCATAGCATGCTCACTGAACGTGGCATTACCCCGACATGGTTTGAGGCCGTCGATGGCCGGATCATGTCTGAGGCAGAGCTCGCGACGCATTTCAATGCAGCGCGTGCAGCGATTGAATATGGTCCGATGGCGCGTGCTGAGGTGGGCGCCGCGCTTTCTCATCTGGGTATTTATCGTCAAATGATTGCGCAAAATATCCCTTGTGCGGTCATCCTCGAAGACGACGTGATCCTCGAAAAAGATTTCAAAGAGATGCTTCAGTTTGAAGGTCAACAAACGCTAGCCTCAACCTTTCCCGCAACTGAGCCGGTGATGGTGCAGCTCACGCATGTCGAGCGCGGTTATCGCGCTGGGGCTATAGCGTTCGGCAACAGACAAATCGTCCGTCCGCATAGCGGCGTCTGGTTATGCGCAGCGTATTTCATTACGCAAGCCGCGGCTAAAAAAATGCTCGAAGCGTTGTATCCGGTCTGGATGGTAGCTGATCATTGGAGTCTGTTTGAACGCCAAGGCTTCGTCACGTTGCATATCATGACACCGAATGTCGCCTGGGAGTCTGCAGACAGTCAGGCCTCAGATATTGAGGCGACCCGTAGCAGTCGACGTAAGTCGCGCAAGACTATTGCTGAGCGGTTCAGGCGTATGGTTGATGCTGTGTTTGTGAGACCGTTTAGGGTCAGGGATTTACCTCGTAATATTGGGTAAAAGGGTCTTACTATCCCCCTTACTTTTCCACGTTCTTCATCTTGATTTGTGTGCACAGCCAGCCCACCACCACACACAGCACCACACAAAAAATCAGGCCAATCTTCAAACCCATCGCGATCGATATTCTTGCGATCACGATTCCAACGACAGCCGTACCCAGGGCACTACCTAACGCGCGCATGGTCTGTACCAGCGCCGAGGCCGCACCCACATCACGCAGATCCGCGAGTATCTGCATAAACAAGGTGAAATTCGGTAGTAAGAATCCGAGCCCAAGTCCCGCGATCGACAGCACGGACAGCACCCACCAGGTCGGGCTGCTAGCAACAAACGTCAAAATCAACAAGGTACCGACACCCAGAAAAATACTGCCCAAGATCATTAAGCGTTCAGGGTTCGCCTGATGTGGCATCAGACGCGCATTCAAAATACTCCCTATAGGCATGGCTGCAACAAGAGGCGTCATCAACAACCCGGCGTGACTCGGCTGATAGCCAAATACATCTTGTAGCAACAGCGGGATATAAAAAATCAGTACATACATGATTGCGCCGGTCAGAAGACCCGCCAGATTGAGCAGACGCGATTCACGGGTTTTAAGAATCCGCAGCGGAAAAATCGGCATATCCACGCGTCGCTCTACAGGGATCAATATTCCGCCCGCAACCAAGCCCACGACAATCAGACCCAACGCCCACCAGCGATGCGCATCCGCACCCTCAGCGATCAGCATTTCCAATCCTGCCAGCGGACAACCCACAGCCAGTGTCAATAAAATAGAGCCGAGCCAGTCAATCCGTTTACCTGAAGCCCGATCCGGCCGGATGCGTGGAAAATATTTCCAGGTCAGTACGAAAGCCAGCACGGCTGCTAAGGGCGTGATGAAGAACGCGGCCCGCCAGCCCAGGGATTGGGTCACCACACCACCTAGCATTGGCCCAATACCGCTAGCAAAGGCATAAGAAGCCGAACAAATCACCATCCAACGTACCCGAACCTTGGGGTCCGGGAATAAGTCTGCCGGAGCGGTAAAGGTCGTGGCGATCATCATGCCACCCCCTAAGCCCTGCAGCACGCGGAAAGTAATGAGCTGACCCATCGTCTGTGACAGGCCGGCCAGTACTGAACCAACCCCTACGATCGCAAGGGAGGCGAGCATCATCGGCTTGCGGCCATATAAGTCGCCCAGACGGCCAAAAATCAGAATGGTGATGGCCGAGGCCAGAAAATACCCTGTTCCCACCCAGGCATAGAGCGCCATGCCATCGAGCTCCTGGGCGACCCGAGGCATCGAGGTACTAACGATCGTGGAATCAAAGGCCGCCACAATCAGGGCCGCGGCCACACCCGACATCGCCCACAGCAAATCCCGCTTCGACAGGGAGGAAGCAGGTATCTCAGTTGCAGGGGCTGAAAGTTCGGGCTGCATGGTCAGGCTGTAAGTACCGAACTCGGATGAGAGAGTTCAGAGAGGGAATTGGGGTAAGTACTAAGAGTCTAAAGAATAGCACTTGCCACTAAGAAGAGTATTGTTTGATACAAAACCCAGTCTTCAGTTTGAGCATGAAGCTGGCTAGATAAAAACCTCAGGGGACAGACTTGAAAATACGTTTTTTAAATAGAGAAATCTGCGGGATCGCTCAGGCGCTATGTTTGGTGACAGGCCTTGTGGCGAGCTCGACCTCGCTGGCTCAGGGTACGGATTTTCCTAACAAAACCATCCGCATCATCGTGCCGTATTCGGCTGGGGGCGGCACTGACATCATTGCCCGCAAGCTTGCTCAAGGCTTGGCGCCCATCCTGAAGCAAAACGTTATCGTAGAAAATAAACCTGGCGCAAACGGCATCATTGGTACCGACATCGTCGCTAAATCAGAACCTGACGGGCATACCTATGTTTTAGTCGTCGCCACGCACCTGCTCAACCCCGTGCTCACCAAGAGCATGCCCTATGACACCTTTAACGAT
>CANCRX010000057.1 GCA_947380655.1 Alcaligenaceae bacterium
AACCGCCATTGATATCCAATGACGGTTTTTTTGTAGACTGAAACTGAGTATTTACGGCATGTAGCCGCCAGATTCAATCCAATGCAGGAATTAAGCCTTTTTGACTTTTTCCAGCATTTTGAACACACCTTTAGGAGCGTTGACGAACAGGCGCTTGAAGGCCTTGCCCAAACAACGGCGCTCGAGGGTGTTACGGCGTGTACGTTTTGTTTCTGAAGCCATGACGGATCTCCGATAAGGAACCGCCTATATTAACCTAAAAACAATACGGGCATTTACCTGTTTTAGGTCTTATTTGTCACCCGCTCGCTCTATGATTGCACTATGAACCCAATCATTCGCATTACTGGCGCACGCCAGAACAATCTTAAAAACCTGGATTTGACCCTGAACACGGGTGAATTGACTGTTATTACGGGCGTAAGTGGCTCGGGTAAGAGCTCGCTGGCGTTCGATACACTCTATGCAGAGGGGCAACGTCGTTACGTCGAGACATTTTCTCCGTATGCCCGTCAATTTTTAGACCGCATGGATAAACCGCAGGTAGATCGTATAGAGGGCATTCTGCCCGCCATTGCGATTGACCAGACCAATCCTGTTCGCAGTTCGCGCAGCACGGTTGGCACCATGACTGAGCTCAACGATCATCTGAAATTACTGTTCGCACGTGGTGCGCAGTTATTCTGCCGTGGATGTGGTCATGCTGTCTGCAGAGACAACACCGCCTCGATTCTCGCCGCGATCGGTAAGCGGGCGGTCGAATCCGGCGACCCGCGACTCGTCGTGACATTCCCTGTGCAGGTTCCTGCCAGCTTTACTGAAGAGGAAGTCCGAGGCTTTCTCGATCAGCAAGGCTACACCAGAGTGCACGCGGACGAAAACTCGGCCGCACTTTCTGCCAAAACAGAAGCTGCAGCGCGGGTGCCTGAAATCACGAAGGCTAAAGTAAAGAAATCCACCTCAAAAAAATCAACAACGACCAGTCCCGTCTTGCGAACCCTGCGCGTGATTCAGGATCGTTTCCGTTTTTCCGGTGCTGAAACTTCACGCGTGATGGAGGCAATCGATATCGCACTCAAGATGGGCAATGGTCTGATCGCCATCCACGCCATCGATGACCAAGGAAAAGACACTCAAGTCTGGAAATTCAGTGACAAATTACATTGCGCTGAGTGCAACATCAGTTACAGCGATCCGTTGCCAAGCTCTTTCTCATTCAACTCGCCATTAGGTGCCTGTGAAGCTTGTCGTGGTTTTGGCCGCGTAATCGGCATTGACTTTGGTCTGGTGATTCCAGATGAAAATAAGACGCTTGAACAGGGTGCCGTCAAACCTTGGCAAACACCCAGCTATAAGGACTGTCAGGATGAATTACTAAAATATGCCAAGCGTGCAAACGTATCAACCAACACTCCATGGAAATATCTCCCACCTGAGCATCAGGAATGGGTGCTAGATGGGGATCCACTCTGGAAAGGCGGCAATCAAGCCTGGAAAACGCAGTGGTATGGCGTACAGAAATTTTTTAACTGGCTTGAAACGAAATCCTACAAAATGCATGTGCGGGTACTGTTATCAAAGTACCGCAGCTATACACCCTGCCCTACCTGCCATGGAGCACGACTTAAACCTGACTCATTACTCTGGAAAATCGAAGGTAAAACAATACAGGACATGATGTTGACTCCCATTGTGGAGTTGAGAGTGTTTTTTGACACGATCAAGTTTGCCGGGGCACTCGATGCAGCAATGGATCTGGTCCTGACTGAGGTCCGTGCACGTCTTAAATTTTTATGTGATGTAGGGCTGGGTTACCTGACCCTGGACCGACAGAGCCGCACACTCTCAGGAGGTGAGGTTCAGCGTATCAACCTGACCACAGCACTAGGTACCTCATTAGTCAATACGCTTTTTGTGCTGGATGAACCCTCGATTGGCTTGCATCCACGCGATATTCATCGGGTCACAGAGGTCATGCACAGGCTGCGTGATGCAGGCAACACGCTAGTGGTTGTGGAGCATGATCCCCAAGTCATGATCGCCGCAGATCGTGTGATCGACGTAGGTCCCGGCCCAGGTGAGCGTGGTGGCCAAATCGTATTTGATGGCACACCTCAAGAACTCAAGCAAGCCAACACACTCACTGGCAAATACATGGGTGGGCACCTGAAGGTCGAGTCGCCTCGCCCCTTGCCTGTACTGGCTGGCACACCCAGATTATTACTTGAAGGCGTAACCGCCAATAACCTTAAAAATGTTTCAATTGAAATTCCTCTGGGACGACTGGTCTGCGTGACCGGCGTTTCAGGTTCTGGAAAGTCAACACTGATTCAGGATGTGCTCTACCCGGGACTGCTCAAAATCATGGGCAAGCCTACCGAATCACCGGGCCCCTTCGATCGCATTCTTGGTGCAGAGCAATTAGCCGATGTCGTGATGGTCGATCAGGCCCAAATCGGTAAAACAGCACGGTCGAATCCGGCCAGCTATGTGGGAGCGTTTGATCCAATCAGAAAACTATTTTCACAGGCTCCGGTCGCCCGAGAGCGCGGCTACACGCCTGGCACCTTTAGCTTTAACAGCGGCGACGGACGCTGCCCGACCTGCGGTGGTACAGGCTTTGAACATGTAGAAATGCAATTCCTTTCAGACGTCTACATCAGATGTCCGGATTGTGATGGCAAACGTTTCAGACCTGAAGTGCGTGAAGTCGAAATTGAACATCTTGGTAAGCGTGCTTCGATCGACGCAGTACTCGACATGACTGTTTCCGAAGCCCTTGAGTTTTTTAAAGGCCTGAAGGACGTGCAACTCGGCTTGGCGCCGCTAGCAGATGTTGGCTTGGAATACGTCAAGCTGGGTCAACCGGTGCCAACCTTGTCGGGTGGCGAAGCGCAGCGTCTAAAGCTTGCGGGCCACCTTGCGGAAGCTGCACGCAGCGGTATTTCAACCACGAAACTCGCCAAGAAAGGCAGCCTGTTTCTGTTTGACGAACCCACAACCGGTCTGCACTTCGATGACGTTGCACGACTCATGCGTGCCTTTAGAAAATTGCTGGGCGCAGGTCATACGCTTTTAATCATCGAACACAACCTGGATGTAATCCGCGCAGCCGACTGGGTCATCGATCTTGGACCGGATGGTGGTTCCGCAGGAGGCGAATTAATCGTAGCGGGCAGTCCAGAGGAGGTGATGAAACACCCGACCTCTTATACGGGTGCGGCACTGCGTGAATATGCGACAGCCATGACACCGGATGCGATTGGAACGCAGACAAGCAGCACGCGCGAGAGCTATGCGCTCGAGGAGCCTGGCTCGGCAGAGCCAGGCAGATCACTTCAGACAGTAATGAAAGAAAAGCGCCGTGCAGCGACGAGCATCGATATCTTGCACGCGCGGGAACACAACCTGAAAAATATCAGCGTCAGCATTCCGCATGACAAATTCACTGTCATTACAGGTGTATCAGGCTCAGGTAAATCAACGCTGGCCTTCGATATTTTATTTAACGAAGGTCAGCGGCGTTATCTCGAATCGCTCAATGCCTATGCGCGCGCCATTGTGCAGCCAGCGGGCAAACCGGATGTGGATGCTATTTTCGGTATCCCCCCAACGGTTGCGATCGAGCAGCGCACCAGTCGGGGCGGAAGAAAATCGACCGTTGCGACGATGACGGAAATCCATCATTTTCTCCGCCTGCTCTATATGAAGCTGGGGACACAAATGTGTCCAACCTGCCAAGTCAGTGTCGAGCCACAAAGTGCAGACCAGATCGTGGCGCGGATTATGCGAGACCATAAGGGCCATCGCATCGGACTCATGTCACCGCTGGTGACTGCGCGCAAAGGCTTCTACACTGATCTTGCCAAATGGGCCTCAGGAAAAGGTTACTCACATTTGCGTGTGGATGAGGAATTTATCGGCACTGGAAAATGGCCACGACTCGATCGTTTTAAAGAACACACGATTGAACTGCCTGTCGCAGACCTGACCGTGGGCAGTAATAACGAGGCAGCATTACGCGAAGCAGTGCGTAGCGCGCTGGAACACGGTCAAGGTGTCATGAGTATTGTCTGGCCTTTAGGCAAACTCAATGAGGATATGGCTGCAAAACTTGAACAGGAGCATTTCTCCGTTAAACGCGCCTGTCCAAGTTGCGGCACCAGCTTTCCAGAACCTGATCCACGCATGTTTTCCTATAACTCCAAGCATGGCTGGTGCACAGGCTGTTTTGGTACGGGCCTGCAGCTGCAAGGTTTTGATGCGGAACAGACTGGAGAGGAAACGGCATGGAACGCTTGGTATGAAGGCGAGACGCATATCTGCACAAGCTGCCATGGTGCTCGTCTGAATCCAATTGCTCGCGCAGTATTATGGAAAGAAAAATCAATCGCCGAATTAGCAGGTCTGCCAGTTTCAGATGCGCACACCTTCTTTACCGCGCTCGTATTAAAAGGCCGCGACGCTGAAATTGCCCGCGATATTCTGAGTGAAATCCGAGGACGCCTGCAATTCATGCAAGAGGTCGGTCTGGGTTATCTCGCACTGGATCGGGCAGCTCCCACGCTCTCCGGTGGCGAAGCACAACGTATCCGACTCGCCGCCCAGCTTGGCTCGAACATGCAGGGTGTCTGTTATGTTCTGGATGAACCCACTATCGGTTTGCACCCACGTGACAACCGGATTCTACTGGGAGCCTTGTCGCGCCTTGAGAAAAATGGCAACACCCTGGTCGTCGTTGAACACGATGACGACACCATACGACGTGCGGAACACGTGATCGATATCGGCCCTGGCGCCGGGATCCGCGGTGGTCGTGTCGTGGCACAAGGTACGCTTAAAGACCTCATGGATGCGCCGGAGTCCATGACCGGACATTACCTCAGGCACCCACTGATTCACCCCCTGCAACCACGACGACCTATCGACAGTGATACACCGATGATTGCTGTCAACGGGGCAACACTGCACAACCTGCGTCACATCAATGCGCACTTCCCAATTGGGAGATTAAGTGTTGTAACAGGCGTGTCCGGCTCTGGAAAGTCAACACTCGCGCGTGAAATCCTGCTCGACAATCTAAGCAGAGCGGTCGCAATGCGCAGCGATCCGCAATGGCAAGGATGCGATTCAATCGAAGGCTGGGATCGCATTGATCGCGTACTTGAGGTTGACCAGACTCCAATCGGCAAAACACCCAGATCATGTCCTGCGACCTATATCGGCTTCTGGGATGATATTCGCAAGCAGTTTGCTGAAACCAACGAAGCGCGTATCCGTGGCTGGGGTCCCGGACGCTTCTCCTTCAATACGGGCGATGGTCGTTGTCCAATTTGCGAAGGCCAGGGTATGCGCACACTGGAAATGAGCTTCTTGCCCGACGTCAAAGTCCCTTGCGATGCGTGTAATGGTGCACGTTTCAATACCGACACGCTAGGCGTGCGGATGCGTGAGAAACATGCAGGTGAAGTGCTGTCGCTCGAAGTCGATGATGCGATCGGCTATTTTGCAGCCCACCCGCGTATTCGTCACCCCTTACAGCTGATGCAAGATGTTGGACTGGGTTACCTCACCCTTGGTCAACCATCACCCACCTTATCGGGCGGTGAGGCGCAACGTATCAAACTCGTGACGGAGCTTGCCAAAGCGCGCATGACAGAAGGCGTCATCACAACCGGTCGGGCATCCAGATTACCGCACACGCTTTATGTACTGGATGAGCCAACCGTCGGTCTTTCGATGGCTGATGTGGAAAAGTTGATCCGTGTGCTGCACCGACTGGTCGAGGCCGGCAATACGGTTGTCGTCATTGAACACAACCTTGACATCATTGCCGAAGCAGATTGGTTACTAGACCTGGGGCCCGAAGGCGGTACGGGCGGCGGACAGCTAGTGATCGAGGGCACGCCCGAGCAAGTGGTCATCGCACGTAAAAAGTCACACACGGGTAAAGTCTTGCATGAGTTTATGAATCGAGCATGAAGCATTGCAGATTTGAAAACCGACTGACTGGACAGGCGCATGTTCTGAGCGGGTTACAGGAGCGAATTACCGCCTGCTCTGCAGAGGAGCTACAGAGTGCATTTGCACGCATTGAGCGCGCACGCCTGAGCGGTGCCTGGGTTGCGTTACTACTCGAGTATGAGTTGGGCGAATGGCTCGAACCCGCCCTCTCACAGACCATACCTCGCGACAGAAATCCAGCGGAAAAAACACCACGCCTCACCGCGCTGGTGTTTGACACCATGCATCTTGAAACGCCTTGGGATGCAGACAATACCGATCAGGCTTGCATCGTCAGCATGCTGCCCGGAATCTCAAAAAATCAATATATCGATCGCATTGAAAAGATCCATCACTGGATTGCACAGGGCGAAGTCTATCAAGTCAACACTACATTCCCTTTGCAAGTACAAACGATCGGCAATGCCGAAACACTTTATCGGAAAATCGCCCAGAAACATCCTGTGGAATTTGCTGCGTTCATAGAAGACGAATCACGCACGGTTCTCTCTTTTTCGCCGGAGCTTTTTTTACAACGTACGGGGCAAACACTCTCGACCCGACCCATGAAAGGTACGGCCCCGAGGGCCAGCAACCCCGCAGAGGACGAACGTATAGGGCATGCGCTCCAGAGCAGCGAAAAAAACCGTGCTGAAAATTTAATGATTGTGGATCTGCTACGCAACGATCTAGGGCGGATTGCACATCCCGGCACAGTCCTTGCGCAACCACTCTTTTCTCTTGAAAAATATCCTTCAGTCTGGACCTTGACCTCAACGATCCAGGCAGAAATCCCAGACGACACCTCATTACAAACGATCCTGACCGCGTTATTTCCTTGCGGCTCTGTGACCGGTGCGCCAAAGATCTCTGCCATGCAAAGAATCCAGCAAACTGAATCATCACCGCGCAGCTTGTATTGCGGCAGTCTTGGCTGGTTGGCGCCCAACGGAGACTTTGCATTGAACGTCGCGATCCGAACACTGGTCATTGATCCACAAGGAATAGGCACTTATCACGTCGGTGGCGGCATTGTTCACGACTCGGTTGCTGAAGAGGAGTGGCAGGAATGCTTCTGGAAAGCACGTATCCTGTCGCAAGACCAGCCCTCCCTGATTGAAACGATGCGCACCGATATGTTCGGTAATATTGAAATGCTTGCGCTGCATCTGGATCGACTTGAGCGCTCTGCAAAGGCATTGTCTTTTCAACTCCCCACGCGAGAAAAGCTGCGCGAAAGCATTACCTTAAAAGTGAGCACCGCTCTCAATCACGCGGACAAACAAACAGCATTACGCGTGCGTCTGCTGCTCGACGCAAAGGGTAGCTTCAACATTGAAACAGCCCCATTGCCACCACTACAGGGCATTCCAAACATTGCAGCGGCTTCTCTTGTGCTCAATAGTGATCATCCGCTACTTCAACACAAAACAACATTCCGCCCCTGGTATACAGAAGCTACCGCGTGGCTGAGTAAGCATCCCAAATATTTTGATCTCATTTTTTTCAATGAACGCGGTGAGATCTGCGAAGGCAGTCGCTCGAATATTTATATTAAAAAAAATGGCCAATGGTTCACACCAGCGCTTTCAAGCGGATTACTTGGCGGTGTCTATCGGCGCTATCTAATCGATCAGCATGGAATAAAAGAAGGCACGCTCACGCGTGCCGACCTTGAAAATCCGTCTGCTGAGATCCGTCTGTCGAACGGTCTCAGGGGGTGGTTCGATGTCAATTACGAGCCTGCATCACTCCTTCCAGGGAACTTCCTTCCATAATTGTCGCAAGTCTTTTTCGGTATTGACCAATTCGGTGCGATACGCATCCGGTGCCAGATAACGCACTGGTGCAAACATCTCGCCAGCCTGTTTGATATATGCGGGATCGGCTGCAGCTTGCGCGATCGCCTTCACCAGTTTGATACGCACCTCCTCAGGCAGTCCCTTTGGTGCAGCCAGACCACGCAGGGAAGCCGACTCCATGTTGTAGCCTTGTTCAATAAACGTCGGGACATTGGGCGCGAGCGTTGTACGCTCTTTAGACATCTGGCCCAGAATACGAATCGGACTGCCGCCCTTGATGTACTGCAAAGCCTCGCCGACGTTAATCGCACCAACCACCAATTGATCAGAGGCAAGCGCTGCTCGCACTTCTCCTGAGCCCTTATATGGAACATGCGTCATTTTCAGACCTGAGGCTTTAGCAAAAATCAGCATCGACAAATGATCATCTGAACCGACGCCAGTGGTGCCCACGGTCACCTTGCCAGGATTGGCTTTGGCAAAGTCAGCCAGTTCTTTAAGCGTACGGATGGGATTCGAGCTGTTGACAGTGAACGCACCCGGATCGTCGATCAGATTACCCAACAGGTCATAGCTCTGCCAAGTGAAGGTCGTCTCACGCTCAATCGGAATGGAAATCATATTGGGCGTATTTAAAAAGCCGATGGTATAGCCATCCGCCGGGGCTTTCGCTAACTCCGCAAAACCGATTCCGCCTCCGGCTCCCAACTTATTCGATACGACTATTCTTGCGCCATTGCCGAGATACTTTTCGATATAGGGCGCAATCAATCGTGCCACCAGATCCGTACCACCACCCGGCGCATAGGCCACGATCATGGTAATAGGACGCTCAGGGTATGGCGCTGCGATTGCCGTATGAGAAATACTCACTGCCGATAAAACTGTCGCAAGCCCAGCCGTGCACAACATTTTTAGTGTTTTTTTCATCATGGGTGTCTCCTTATATTTGTTATATATACATCAACCGAACAAACGTTTCATACGTTCCTGATAAATAGGCCAGACCTCCGGATTAATGATCCGGGGACCCATTTCGCCCCGCACCAGCGCTTCAATCTGATCCGCAGCCATTGTGGCAGCATTACGCCGTGCCTCATGCGTCACACCCGCGGTGTGATATGTGGCCGTTACATTGGGAAGTAACAACAAAGGATTATCCCGAGCAGGAGGTTCGACCGACCAGACATCGAGTCCGGCACCTGACAGATGTTTATCTCGCAGCGCCTCGTATAGGGCCTGCTCATCGTGAATCCCACCACGGGCAGTCGACAGGAATACGGCACCCTTTTTCATGGCGCGATACTGATCTGCCGCAAAATAATTAAGCGTATCGGGATTACGCGGACAGTGCACCGATACCACGTCAGCCTGTTTGAGCAACTCGTTAAAACTGACCGGTGTCGCACCACGATTTTTAATTTCCTCGGACGACAAATTCGGATCATGTCCGATTACGTTCATCCCGAAGGCCTGTGCGAGACGAGCAACACGCCGACCGATATTACCCATCCCTACGATACCGATCGTCAATCCACGTATCTCGTTACCCATCAGATCTTCACGCGTTGTGTAGTTCGCGGCGCGCATCACACGATCGCATTCGGTAATACGGTGTTTGACGGACAAGAGCAAACCCATCGCGTGCTCAGCAACCGAATCCGCATTACAGCCAGACTGATTGACCACCAGCACACCATGTTTATTGCATGCAGCTACGTCGACCGGATCGTAACCAGCCCCTGAGCTTGAAGCACAGAGGAGATTCGGAGTCTTTTTAATCAACTCCTCTGTTACCCACCACTGAGGTGGTACTTCATCCCGAGCGGCGAGAATATGATAGAAATTTGCGTCCTTGAATACTTCAAAGTTTTTCTGGTCATCATCACTTTGTTTGAGCACAGACAGTTCGATATCCGAGACCTTGCCTATCTGCTCATCAAACGCCGGATTCAACCAAAAATCAAAACGCACAACTTTCTTTTTCATATGCTCCACCAATTTTTTTATGCGGTATCCATTATCAAGAACGGATACCGTTTATGCCCTTGTCGTCAACAGCAATGCCCTACTTATTTCAATACCCCTTTCGCACGTAACACTTGGTCGACCCATGAGCGATCCAGTGTGCCTTTAGCGATTTTGGCAAGAATATCTTTTTCTTTCTTCTCGACTGCCGCCACCAGTTTGGCCAGCTCCTCAGCGATTTCAGGACGGATCGCGAGCAAGCCATCCTGATCGCCAACAATGATGTCACCTGGCTGCACAACCATTCCGTCGATTGAAACCGTGACGTTGATTTCACCTGGGCCTTCTTTGTAAGGGCCACGATGCGATATTGAACGCGCAAAAACAGGAAACTTTCCTTTACCCAGTGCATCAACGTCACGAATCGGACCGTCGATCACAAAGCCACCGATTTTTTTAGATTCTGCGAGCGTGGACATAATCTCACCGATAATCGCATTGCGCTGTAGACCGCCGGCATCCACTACGATGATATCGCCAGGCGCAGCCATATCGATCGCCTTATGCACCATCAAATTGTCGCCTGGAGCTGTCTTGACGGTAAAAGCACGGCCAAGAATTTTGCCCCCTTTGTGAAACGGACGCAGATCCACGGTACCGTTCGTACGATTCATCACATCGCTGATATTCGCGACAGCAAATTTGGCAAACTTTTTCAGCGTCGCTGCGCTGACAGTGTGCTTATGTGTATTGATTTGAAATCCAAGTTCTGCCATGTCTGCTCCTAGTTGGGTATGTATAAGTGAATCATTCGTGGGGAAAAATTATATTTCTATCTAGTTAGCCACGTTTCGCGACATGTAGCAAGCACGCGGGGTTCAGCTCTTCCAGAGTATTGACCCCCATCATCGCCATATTCCTAGAAATTTCTTGTTGTAATAAAGAGATCGCATGTTCGACACCCGCTTCGCCCCCCACTGCCGCAGCATAATTAAAGGGCCGTCCCAGAAATACACATTTCGCTCCCATGGCCAGCGCTTTGAGTACATCGCCACCGCGACGCACGCCACTGTCGAGCATCACTGGTCCATTCTTAAACTGCTCAAGGATCTGCGGCAGCACGCGCAAAGGTGCGGTTGCGCTGTCAAGCTGACGTCCACCGTGATTTGAAACAATCAAACCATCCATACCGTACTGGCGCGCAAGCGCCGCATCCGCCGGATGCAAAATCCCCTTGATCACCATCGGACCTTTCCAGCGGGCACGGATTTCTTTCACATGCTGCCAGGTGAGATGGCCACGCGTTGAAAAATCGCGCATGACATTGGCAGACATGATAGGTGCCCCACGGGTGGCAAACGAATTTTCAAAGTGTGGCATGCCATGTCGCACCAGTGTTTTCAAAAAAGTACCGAACAACCATCTGGGATGACTCACGCCATCCCAGGCTAGTCTCAAACTAGGTCGTAATGGGGTAGAAAAGCCAGTACGTACGTTGTTTTCCCGATTCGCGGAGGAGGCTGTATCTACCGTGACTACCAGAGTTTTAAAACCCGCGGCAGCAACGCGATCGATCAGTGGCGCAATTTGCTCAACTTTACCTGGCAGATAGGCCTGAAACCAGGTGTTAGGTGCAGCCTCAGCGACCTCTTCCATTCTGATCAGTGATGAACCACTCATAATGGCAGGTATGTTTGCACGCTGGGCTGCCTGCGCAATCACCACATCACCACGATAAGCAGACATGGACGTGATACCCATAGGTGCCGTGCCGAAGGGCATGCTGTATTGATGACCAAACAAGCTCACGTCCTGTGTTCGCCTGGAGATATCGATCAAGACCCGCGGAATAAATTCATATTCTGAAAACACGTCACGATTGCCGCGCAGCGAGTGACAGTCTTCACACGCGCCAGACACATATCCGAAAATAGGTCGTGGTAAACGTTTCGCCGCTTCAGTCTCAAAGTCGGCAAGTGACAAAATTTTTGAAAGGCTACGTGGTGCTTTAGTTTGGTTCTTGTTCATTTTGTAATTGGTTGTCTGATTGCAAGAATAGTACTGATCGCTTCTGCGGCTGCTGCAAAACCCATTGATGCCGTGACAGTAACGCTTGAACCATACCCAGCGCAAGCCAGGCCTTGAAGAGGGGCACCCGTATCGGCGTGAGCTTCAGATTCGTTGCTCTGCCAGGCAGAGGGCAAAATTGTCGGTTGGTCAATCCATAAAACCCGAACACCCATTTTGGGAACACGTTTTTTTATTTTCCCTGCCTCATTCGCGGCTCTTGCAAAACCATGCTCGCGGCGAAGCATATTGCGCATCCGGCCCAGCAATGCATCATGGGTGGCTTCTGATAGATCACCCGCGCGCAATGAGAGCATATTGGTCTTACCTCCTGCCCCGCCACAAACAAGTAAGGGTTGCTTGCGCTGCCTGGCTTGTAAAACCATCGCGATTTTTGCCGGCACCTGATCGGTACAGTCCAAGACATAGTCGATTGACTCGTGCAGCAACTCAGCGACATTGTCTGGAGTCAAAAAATCATCTACCAGTTCAAGTTTGCAATCAGCATTGATACCTTGAATACGTGCACCCATTGCTTCAATCTTTGCTTGCCCTAGCGTTTGTGTCAGCGCCTGGACCTGACGATTCACGTTAGATTCTGCAACATGATCCATGTCGATCAACGTCAAACCGCCTATGCCGCTTCGTGCGAGTGCTTCGGCCGCCCAGGATCCGACACCTCCGATTCCCACAACAGCCACGCGCGCATGCTGCAATGCAATATTCGCATCCGGCCCGTATAACCTGGACAGTCCGCCAAAGCGGCGTTCGACATCATTCGATATGTCTTTCATTAACAATTTTTTAAAAAGCTACCCGGCACAATGCCGCTAAACGTGAATGAGGCATTTTTGCACGTTCCAGAAGAAAAAAACGACCTCGCACTCGACAAGAGGCTGTTAGAGGGACACAATTTGTAAAGAATAACGTGAGCATGTTGCCTTCCCTTCATCCCCCTTCAAATAAACCGTCCGCTTCGGCTGGCGCGGGGATGCTTTGCCTGCTGATCATGCTCATACACATCACCATCTCTGGTGGTCGTATCGCCGTCACGCTCACTGCCCTGAACTTACAGCGCTCGACCCTGGAGGTCGGCATCCTGATCGCAGTATTCGCATTGCTACCCGCTCTTTTTTCCGTCAAGGCAGGCCAGCTGATCGATAAGATCGGTCCGTGGAAACCAATGCGGGCGAGCGCGATCAGCGTCATTGTCGGAGCACTTTTGCCCTTTATCTGGCAAGCCCTGACTAGTTTGATTCTGGCTGCCATCTTTATTGGCGTTGGCCACATGATTTTCCAGATCGCTATTCAGCGACAGATGGGCCAGGGTACCGCGCAAGAGAAGCTCAAAAATTTTTCCTGGCTGTCCCTCTCCATGGCCACCTCCGGTCTGATCGGACCTCTCGTTGCAGGAATCTCGATCGATCACCTTGGGCATCGCTTTGTGTTTGCGCTGCTGGCCCTTTCACCTGTCGCCTGCCTGATTGGTTTGTTCCGTATGCGCAAGTATTTACTTGCCTCTCATACTAAAAGCACCACCCCAAAAGAAAAACGCAGCGCGATGGACCTGCTGGCGATTCCACAACTCAGACGCGTATTTGCCGCCAACATGCTGACTTCTGTGGCATGGGACACCCATATGTTTGTATTACCAATTTTTGGCGTGGGTATCGGCTTATCGGCAACCACGATTGGTCTGATTATTTCCTGCTTTGCCGCGGCAACTATAGTGATACGAATTGGCATACCTTTCATTCAGCGCCACTTAAGCCCTTGGAAACTCATTCACATCACCATGGTTGCAGCCGGGTTGAATTATGTGATTTATCCGTTTTTTACTCAGGTCTGGATTCTGATGGTTTTGTCTTTCTTACTGGGTCTGGCACTAGGGTCTACTCAGCCCGGCATCCTCGCCCTGCTTCAACAGCATGCACCTCCAGGCAGAGCGGGCGAAGCGTTCGGAATCAGGATGGCCTTAATTAATACTTGCCAGGTCACGCTTCCTTTGACTTTTGGAGCGCTTGGTTCCGCCATCGGTGTGATGCCCTTGTTCTGGATCACTGCGCTCGGTCTGGGTGGTGGTCGATGGTTTACACGCAATGCAGAATCAGAAGCGCCCCCATCTAATATCGAATTACCCTCTAAATCCTGAACGGCATGCCCACTCAATCGCCCGCCCCCACCCCGCCTGCTGCTGATACGTTTAAGCGCTGGACCGAAGTTGAACGTCAGGCCTCCCTCGAATCCTCCCTTGCCCACTGGACCGGTGAACAGGATGTTTGGATTTTTGGGTACGGCTCACTGATTTGGCGTCCTGAGTTTGATTTCATCGAAAGTCGCTTAGCAAAACTTGATCACCATCACCGTTCCCTGTGTCTATGGTCTCGGATCAATCGTGGCACGCCTGAGGTTCCTGGTCTGGTCTTTGGGCTGGAACGCGGTGGCGAAGGCTGCGGTGGCATGGTTTTCCGAATACCCGCTCAGCGCGTAAAGGAAACATTCAGCACAGTCTGGGTAAGAGAAATGTCTACAGGTGCTTATCACCCACAATGGCTGGATTGCGAGACAGATCAAGGTCAAGTCTCAGCACTAACCTTCGTAATCAATCAGCAAGCAAGCAGTTATGTTCCAGAACCTCACCCCGACAAACTGGTAGAAATCATTCACCGGGCAGAGGGCACTTACGGCAGTTGCTATGACTATGTCATGCAAACTGCGTTCGCCCTCAAGCAAGCAGGTATCTGCGACCAACGCCTTGCCACACTAGCCGCTCGCCTGGAGGCACATCGTTTGAATTCTTCCGGTTCAATTGAGTGAGCATGCCGCAGACTGACACGTTACACTTAGCAAGCACAACAAAACCTCACCTAAAAACTGGACGGCTATACACATGAGCGCTGCGCCGCCATCATTTGATTCACCATACTTTCGTGCGGCCCTCGGACGCTTCCCCACTGGCGTGACGATTGTTACTGCCGAAAAGGACGACAACAGCCATGTTGGTTTGACCGTCAGCTCCTTTAACTCAGTTTCTCTTGATCCACCGCTGATCGTCTGGAGCTTGTCCCGAGGATCTTCGTCGCTTGCAGCAATCGAGCATTGCGAACGCTATGTGATCCATGTGCTGGGCTCAGATCAGATGTCACTGGCAGGTCGATTTGCACGCGGCACCGCAAAAGAACGTTTTGCAGATGTACCCATGACCAAAGCACCAAACGGTGCGCCGAAACTTGATACGCCCTGCGCGGCATGGTTTGAGTGTTTTAACCGTAGCCGCTATGACGAAGGCGATCACATTATTTTTGTTGGCCAGGTTGAACACTGCGGCCACTCTGACGAATTGCCCCTTGTTTATCACGCAGGTGGCTATGACCTAACCCCCAAAAAGTCTTAAATTCAGCATGAGTACAGATATTGATTGCATCGTAGTTGGAGCAGGCGTCGTAGGTCTGGCCATCGCACGTGCGCTGGCCTTGTCCGGACGCGAGGTCATGGTTGTTGAATCAGCGGAAGGAATTGGCACAGGCACCAGCGCCCGTAATTCTGAAGTGATTCATGCGGGTATTTATTACCCGGCGGGTAGTTTGAAAGCAAAGCTATGCGTCCAGGGACGCCACTTGTTATATGCCTATTGCGCCGCGCACGGAATCGGTCATAAGCGTCTGGGCAAACTGATTGTCGCAACAAGTGAAGAGGAAATTTCAACACTAGGCGGGATCATGGAAAAAGCCAGAATCAATGGCGTCGATGATATGGAGCTGCTTACAGCCGCGCAGGCGCAAGCACTCGAACCGGCACTCTCCTGCACCGCTGCGCTGCTTTCACCTTCAACAGGCATTGTTGATAGTCATGGCCTGATGCTTGCCTATCAAGGGGAAGCTGAAAACGCCGGTGCGCAATGCGTATTCCACACACCATTGTTATCCGGCAAAGTGCGTACGAGCGGCGGTTTTGATCTGCAATTTGGTGGCGTCGACGCAATGACCCTATCGTGCAATGTATTGATTAACGCCTCGGGTCTGCACGCCCCCACGTTAGCGCGAAATATCCAAGGTATTCCTGCAGCCTCGATCCCCAATGAGTATCTTTGCAAAGGCAGCTATTTCACTTTGCAAGGCCGTGCGCCCTTTACACGATTGATCTACCCGACTCCGCATCATGCGGGACTCGGCGTGCATCTCGGCCTGGATCTTGGCGGTCAGGCGAAATTCGGGCCCGATACAGAATGGATCGAACGCGTGGATTACGACATTGATCCAGAACGCTGTGCTGGTTTTTATGAAGCGGTACGCACCTACTGGCCTGGACTGCGTGATGGAGCCCTCTCACCAGGCTATACAGGCATCCGCCCAAAAATTTCTGGTCCTCACGAACCCGCGGCAGATTTCATGATCGCAGGTCCAGCCACACACGGCGTACCTGGCCTGGTCAATCTTTTTGGCATCGAGTCTCCCGGCTTGACCTCAAGTCTGGCTATCGCACAAGAAACACTTCTGCGTTTGCAACCGAACTAATTTTTTTACTGAGCCCGATATGCCACGTAACGATTTCATCCTGACCTTATCCTGCCCTGACCGGACGGGCATTGTTTACAACGTCAGCGGCTTATTGCTTAAACATCTTGGCAACATTATTGATGCGCAGCAGTTTGGTGACGAAGAAACCGGACGCTTTTTTTTACGCGTGCATTTCGCACTGCCAGAAGGCACCGCAATTGAGCCACTCGAACAAGATTTCGAGGAACTTGCAGAACAGTTTGAGATGCAATGGCATATTTACGATGCACAACGCAAAGCACGCCTGCTGATTTTAGTCAGCAAACAAGGCCATTGCCTGAACGATCTGCTCTTTCGTGTCCACAGTAAGCAACTGCATGCTGAAGTAGTCGGCATTGTTTCAAATCATCGGGATTTCGAGAGTATGGCTCAGGCCAATGGCGTGCCATTTCACTACCTCCCGGTGACGCCTGAAACGAAAGCGCAACAAGAATCCGAAATCCTTGCCATCGCCGAGAAAGAGCGCTCTGATCTGGTAGTACTTGCGCGGTACATGCAAATTCTTTCACCAGAACTCTGCAAAGCCTTACAAGGTCGGGCAATCAATATCCACCATAGCTTTTTGCCAAGCTTTAAAGGCGCACGTCCTTATTATCAAGCCCATGCACGAGGTGTAAAAATTATTGGTGCAACGGCTCACTACGTCACCCACGATCTGGATGAAGGTCCGATTATCGAACAAGACATTGAACGCGTTGACCATGCGATGAGCGCACAGGATCTGACTCAGGTCGGTAGCGATGTGGAGTCGCTCGTACTGTCGCGTGCGGTACGCAGCCATGTAGAGCATCGCATCCTGCTCAACGGTAGTCGCACCGTAGTATTTAGATAAAAGAGCAGGAGACCCTCATGCAACTGAGCCAGCAAGAGCTCACAGCGAAGCACCCCGTTCCTGATTCGAGAGGGATCAATCTTTTTCAAGCGGATGCTGCAAAAGGATTGCTGGCGTGTTATTTGCCAAAAGATTTGCATGCACATCTTTTGCCTCATCTTGACCGACTCGGTGCACTCGCGGGCTCTCTGCTTGATGATCTGGCGGGAACTGCCGACAAGCACCCTCCCACACTCTCGGTGCGTAGCCGGGCCGGTCTCGATATAGCAAAAATTGAAAAACATCCCGCTTATGTCGAGCTAGAGCGCTATGCCTATAGCGAATTTGGCTTGGCGGCTATGTCGCATCGCGCGGGTGTTCTCGGCTGGCCTGCAGCGATGCCACCCGCTGCTAAATACGCGCTGACTTATCTGTTTGTGCAAGCTGAGTTCGGGCTGTGCTGCCCTGTCAGCATGACAGATTCGCTAGCACGGACCCTGCGTAAATTCGGAGATCCCGCGTTGGTGGAGCAGGTTCTGCCCATGGTCACCACACAGGACTTCGACGCACTGAATCAAGGCGCGATGTTTATGACGGAACAAGGCGCAGGCTCCGATGTCAGTGCGACAGAAACGCAAGCAACGCTCAATGCACAAGGCAATTGGTCACTGCAGGGCGACAAATGGTTTTGTTCGAATCCGGACGCAGGTTTCGCCATGGTGCTTGCTCGCTCAGAGTCAGCACCGGGTTTGAAAGGTGTTTCCTTATTTCTGTTACCCAAAGTACTCCCGGACGGCAGTGCAAATAGCTATCGGATTTTGCGCTTAAAAGACAAACTAGGTACCCGCTCCATGCCGAGTGGTGAGATTCGGCTAGAGGGCGCCTTCGCTTGGTTAGTCGGTGAACGGGGCCAAGGCTTCAAACACATGTCCGACATGATCAACAACTCCCGTTTGTCCAATGGCGTGCGTGCCGCAGGGCTGATGCGCAGAGCCTTGACCGAGGCGCTCTACATCTCCAAAAATCGACGAGCCTTTGGTAGACGACTCATCGATATGCCTTTGATGCAAAGACAGCTGACAAAGATGGCTGTCACAACTGAACAAGCGCGTACGATGGTTTTTCAGACTGCGCAGGCGCTTGAGGCATCGGATCGCGATGCGACCAAGCGACCGTTGATGCGCATCATGACGCCATTGATCAAATTTCGCGCCTGTCGAGATGCGCGTAAAGTCGCAGGCGATGCAATGGAAGTACGTGGCGGCTGCGGCTACATTGAAGAATTCAGCGACGCGCGCATATTACGCGATGCACATTTAGGCTCGATATGGGAAGGCACAAGCAACATCGTCGCGCTGGACGTATTGCGTGCAATTCAAAAAGAAAACTCATTACCTGCACTACGCGAACATGTTGCAGAATTATTGCGTAACGGCACACCTGCTCCAAAAGAACTCACGACCATCCAGGCTGAACGCATTGAACGGGCTTTTGCGTTTGCAGAAAAAGCCAGTATCAATAATATTTCTGAACAGGCGCGACAGGCCGCCACAGCGCTTTATCACGTGGTGACCATGGCAGCGATGCGCTGGGAAGCCAAGCAGGCCGATATGCCTATGCGCAGTCATCTTGCGGACTTGATACTGATACACAAACTCTCGGCCAGAGATCCCATCTCAGATGAAAATCTTGCCGATCCAATGCTATGCGAATGGCTCGCTCACTCTATCTGATCCGGACATCTTCATATTATGTGGCAACAAAACTCCAATACCGGTGCGCTCGCAGGTTGTCGCGTCGTTGATTTAAGCCGCGTACTCGGCGGTCCCTTTTGCACGCAAATCCTGGGTGACCATGGTGCGGATGTACTCAAACTCGAGCCCCCCTCTGGAGATGAAACACGTCAGTGGGGCCCGCCGTTTGAAGACGGCCTGGCCTCCTACTTTGTCGGCGTCAATCGAAACAAGACAGGCTTAACCATTGATCTGGCGCAGCCAGCGGGTCAGGAATTCCTGAAATCTTTGCTGGCCGACGCCGACATACTGATTGAGAACTTCAAGCCTGGTACGCTTGAAAAATGGGGAAT
>CANCRX010000058.1 GCA_947380655.1 Alcaligenaceae bacterium
GTTGTACCGGCTCAAAGACATTGAGGCCTATGAAAAAGCCTGTCTGATCCGGAAAGTGTTCTAGGAGCGCACCTAGAGAGGCCCCGAACGGGTTGTAAATTGTTCGAACGACTTTGAATCAGTTCGAAATAGTTTTGGCGGAGAGGGTGGGATTCGAACCCACGGTGGATTTGCACCCACGCCTGATTTCGAGTCAGGTACATTCGACCACTCTGCCACCTCTCCTGCAGTTTTCTATCTGGTCAAGCCCGCTATTCTAGCAGAATCCCATTGAATCCCGCTAAACTAGCTTTGGATTCTCCAATGAGGCTTTCCTGATGCTTTTTCTGCTTTCTCCCGCCAAAAAGCTGGATTACGACTCGGTAGTCGCGACCCAGACCCATACACAACCCATTTTTGTTAAAGAAGCGGCGGCGCTGATCAAAGTGCTTAAAAACAAGTCAGTCGACGATGTGTCTGCGTTGATGGACTTAAGTCCTGCGCTATCTCAGCTAAACGTCGAGCGTTATGCCGCATGGAAACCCAGCTTTAACCAGGACAATGCGCGTCAGGCCGTATTGGCCTTCAATGGCGATGTGTACGAGGGCATGGAGGCGTCAACGCTGAGCGAAAAAGATTTGCTCTGGGCCCAGGACCATGTCGCCATTCTGAGTGGTTTATATGGGGTGTTGCGCCCGCTTGATCTGATGAGGCCCTACCGGTTGGAAATGGGGACGAGACTGGCTAATCCTTCGGGGAGTAATTTATATGCCTTCTGGGCCAAGACTATTGCGCCTTATCTCAACGAGCGATTAGCGGCAGACAAGTCCCCCATTATTATTAATCTCGCCTCAGAAGAGTATTTCAAATCTGTCGATCTGAAATCACTCAAGGCACGCGTGGTGCAGTGCGTATTTCAGGACGGTAAAAAAGGTGTGTTCAAGGTGGTGAGCTTTCACGCCAAGCGCGCACGTGGACTGATGGCACGCTATGCGATTGAGCACCGCGTGACCAAGCCCGAAGGACTTAGAAAATTTGATAGTGAGGGGTATGCATATACGCCAGAGCTTTCAACCGAAGACAAACTCGTATTTCGCAGGGAAGAATAGCTTGACTACTAAAAAATTGAAAATACCCGACTATCCTCGGATCGCACTTGTTTTGCAGGGTGGAGGGGCGCTGGGCTCCTACCAGGCTGGCGTATTTGAGGGGTTGAAAGAGGTCAATCTCAATCCGACCTGGCTTGCCGGCATTTCAATCGGTTCACTGAATTGCGCCATTATTGCCGGTAACCCCCCACATAAAAGGGTGCAGCAGCTGAGAGATTTTTGGGACACGATATGTCGACCTCCCTCAGCGCTAGAGGGGGCTATGGCTTCTATGTTTAA
Organism: Alcaligenaceae bacterium; assembly: GCA_947380655.1. GTDB lineage: Bacteria > Pseudomonadota > Gammaproteobacteria > Burkholderiales > Burkholderiaceae_B > Zwartia. Next base: position 1,368 of record CANCRX010000058.1, read on the forward strand.
TCTCTTGGGAGCGAGCGCGAAAGGTTTGTCGGATTTCACCTCCACGCATACCGATAAATTTTTCGGATCTGCTGCGGCCATGCAGGCGATTGTCCAGGGGCAGGCAGGGTTTTTTACTCCAAGACCGTTCGCCCCAGGCGTTGGTACACCTGCTACGGTGAGTTATTACGACACCTCGCCTCTGTATGAGACGCTCGAACGATTTGCCGATTTTGATCGTATTAACAGCGGTGAGATGCGCGTCTCGATTGGTGCGACAAATGTCAAAAGCGGTAATTTTGTTTTTTTTGATACCAACGATATGAAACTCAAACCCGAGCATTTTGTGGCTTCGGGTGCTTTGCCCCCTGGTTTTCCTGCGGTAGAAATAGATGGTGAGTTTTATTGGGATGGAGGGTGCGTATCGAATACCCCCCTTCACTACATCATCAATACCTTGCCACGAAAAGATACCTTGGTTTTTCAGGTTGATTTATGGAGTGCGCGTGGTGAGTTGCCAACTGATATCTTCTCAGTCTTGGAGCGCCAAAAAGACATTCAATACTCAAGTCGAACACGTGAGGTGACTCACTACATCAATGATTTACAAAGAATGCGGCAGTTTGTCTGGGATACGATCGAACGTGTCCCAGCCTCCGTCAGAAAAAAGGATCCCTGGTTCAATGAGATGCATGAATTTATGTACGGCGGGCGCTACAACTGCATTCATCTGATTTATAAAAACAAAATGAAAGCGGGGCACTATAAAGATTTTGAGTTTAGTCACGAAACTATGGAGCATCACTGGAAGACTGGACTGGAAGACATGCGACGTACGCTTGAAAATCCAAGCTGTCTGGATATGCCGCCCCCAGGTGTTAATTTTGTAGATTACGACGTTCATCGTCATCAGTAGTCCCAAACGTTACCTGGGCAAGTTGGATGGTCGGGCATTTTGCAGCATGGCTAAAGTGATCTCCCGCACTTTTGCTTTGCTTGCTGCGATGTGGGTGCGGATCAAGTGCTGCGCCTGTTGACTATCCTGCATGAGGATCGACCTCAAGATGGCGCTATGTTCGCGAAAGGTATCCACAATACGATTTTGCTGCGTAAAGTCCAGGCGACGCACCAACCTGATGCGTTCGGTAATATCCGTGTGTGCCCTGACCATCTCGGCGTTACCGAGTGCTGCAACCAGGCCCTGATGGAATCCTTCATCGAGTGTGCCCACCTCCAAACCCACTGAGGGCATGAGTGTCTCGTCAACATCCCAGATATCTAGCATTGTTTGTAAGGCCGCATGACAATCTGTTGTCGCACAAAGCTGCGCAACACAATGCGTTTCAATCAGTAAGCGAAAATCATAGAGTTCGTCGAGTTTCGCGAAATTAACGGGTACGACCTGCCAGCCCACTTTGGGAATCGCAATGACAAAGCCTTCATATTGCAAACGCTGAAGGGCTTGTCTCAAAGGCGTTCGACTGACGGAAACTGTTTTAGATAACGTGTTTTCGGATAACAAGTCCCCGGGCATTAAGGTGAAACTAAAAATCTGCTGCTTGATTGTTAAATAAGCGTGATCGGCGAGATTGCCCGCACCCGTACCTAAAGAACCCGTGAGGATCGCCGCTTCCATTATGGTCTCGCAAGTGACGCAATATAGGCGCGCCAACCACCCATGTGAGTGACGTCTTGTGCCTGTTCGATGGCCCACGGTTCACAGATAAATCCTTTCACCCAAGTGCCGTCTTGGAGTTCTACCGATCCGAGCCCAAGTGGTGCTGGAATCAGTGACAGAAACGAACCAACATGCTCGGACGGCATTTCATAGACCTCAAGTTCGATGGAACGGCCATTCGTGGCTGTTCTGACAAGTCCGGGTTTTGGGGGCGTGGTATTGGCTAAGGCATAGAGCTGATAACTAGCACTTGTGCGTGTGCGTGCGATCAGGCGGCACTCTCTGTCTACTAATTGCTGGTGTAGTGGCATACCTTTCAGATGTGCACCCACAACCGCGATCAGGAGGTGGTCGTGATTCTTTTTGGGCGTTGCTTCAGGCGCCCCAGGCGCCAGGGTTTGGAGGGCTTGCCACTGAGCGCCAAGCGATAGCAAGGACTGGTCATAGCCGCCGGGCGCAATAAATGTCACACCGAAAGGCATATTAGATTCTGTTAGCCCTGCAGGCACGGCGATCGCCGACATCCCGAGAAGATTAACAAAGTTGGTATAGGTGCCTAACTCACTATTGCGCAATACGGGTTCTGCGGCGACCTGTGCCAAGGTTGGGTGGGTAGGTGCTGTGGGTACCAAGAGCGCGTCACATTCAGACCAGATGCTCTGGGTAGAAATGGCGAGTTCTTTAAGTAAATAAAGGGCTTTGAACGCATCTGCAGCTGAAAATTTTTCCGCTAAGCCTACGACTTTGCGAACGGTTGGATCGATTGCCTCTGGGTCGCTAGCCAGCAAGCGTTCTATCGTGACGTAGCGTTCCGCAACCCAGGGACCGTTATAGAGTAACGCTGCGATTTTATCGAGTCCACTGAAGTCAATCTCAGTGATCGTAGCGCCCATATTGCGTGCGGTGATGAGCGCCTGATCGTAGGCGTTTTTGTACTCCGTATTTCCCATAAACTGCGGTGTGATGGGGATTCCCAAACGCAGTTTCGCGGGGAACCGCGAAACGATCGGACGCACAGGATGAAATTGGGGCTCGTGCGCAAGGTCGGCCGCTGTTGACTGCATAACAGATAAAACTGTTGCTGCATCCATCGCAGTCCCTGCAAAAATGGATAAACAGTCCAATGTTTTGCATGCAGGAAGCACGCCTTCAATACTCACCAAACCTGGGGTAGGTTTCATCCCGACAATATTGTTAAAGCCTGCCGGGACACGACCAGAACCTGCCGTATCCGTACCAAGACTAAAACAGGCCAGGCCACGTGCGACCACAGATGCTGAGCCAGAGCTTGAGCCACCACTGACATAGTCAGGGTTAAAGGTATTAGGGACCGCGCCATAGGGTGAGCGTGTCCCTACCAGTCCGGTTGCAAACTGATCCAGGTTGGTCTTGCCAATCAGGATTGCTCCCGCTTGCATGAGTTTTTGAACCGCCACGGCCGTATCTGAGGCGGTATGTGCAAAAGCCGGACAGGCAGCGGTCGTGACCCAGTTCTTGATATCGATGTTGTCTTTTACTGCAAAGGGAATGCCTAGCAGCGGCAAGCTCGCCTGATCAGAAGATTGAATCGCGGCTAATTGTGCCTCGATTTGCTCTTCACTCGCCAACCATATCCACGCCGGATCAGGCTCAATCGCCTGGCTAGCACGCAGATTTTTCATATGCGATGTGATGAAGGCACGGGGTGATTGTTTACCCGACAAATAAGCGTGCCGAAGTCCTGAAAGGGCAATCATGCGCGCATCTCCCTTTGGAATACTTCCAAAGCATGTGCTTTAGTCGCGATAAAAAAAGGATCGCTGACCGCTTCAGGCGCACGAGGCTTAGGCATATCAAAGTCGATAAATTCAGCGATGCGTGTCGGCCGGCGTGTCAGCAGCAAAATTTTATCGGCCAGGAATACTGCGTCTTCAAGATCGTGCGAAACGATCATCATTGTCACGCCAGTTGCGAGGTTCGCTTCTTGAAGTTTTGCCCGGATGAACAATGTCATTTCAAAATCAAGCGCTGAAAAGGGCTCATCCAGAAACAGCACTTCAGGTCGTGTGGCAAGCGCGCGCATGATGCATACGGTTTGCTGTTGGCCGCCCGAAAGCTCGTAAGGATAGAGCTTGAGATTGAAACGGATTTCAAATAAAGCGATCAGTTCATCAACGCGTCTTTTGACTTCTTCTTTTTTAACGCCTTTGCGCTTAAGAGGATAGGCGATGTTGTCCCACGCACTCATCCAGGGAAAAAGGGCATCCCTATAATTTTGAAAAACATAGCCAATACTGGTGTCTTTGAGCGATTTGCCATCGAACAGAATCTGACCGCCATCGATTGGCATCAGGCCAGAGATCATATTGATCAGTGTTGATTTACCACAGCCATTGGGGCCGAAAATCGAAACTATTTTTCCCTTTGGGATATTTAAATCAAAGTCTTCGTAAAGCGGTGCACCACCAAAGGCTTTATTCAAGCCACGGATGGTGACATGCGTGCCTGCAGGCTGGGGACTTTCAAGAATCGTGCTCATGCTTTGCCGCTCCAGTGAATCAGGTGTTTTTCAAGCATCATGAACAAGACATTTAATCCATATCCCACCGCGCCGGTAATGATGATCGAGCTGTACATTTCTTTTACATTGAAGACCTGTTGCGCATCGATAATCCTATGCCCAAGTCCATCCTCAGAACCAATAAACATTTCGGCAACAATCACAATCACGAGTGCCATTGAGATACCGCTGCGCAGTCCGACGAAGGTCTGAGGCAGGCTCTCCATCAGCAGCACATCTTTAAAAATATAGCGTTTAGGTATGCCCATCGTCATTGCTGCCATGACGCGTGTTTTCTTTGCATTCATCACGCCGTAGGCACTGTTGAACAAAATCACTAGCACCGCTGCAAAGGCTGCGATAGCGACTTTGTTCAGATCCGTGATGCCAAAGATCAGCAAAAACAAGGGGATCAGTGCTGACGAGGGTGTTGAACGAAAAAAATCAACCAAAAATTCAACGCTCCGATAAATACTCCTTGAGCTGCCAAGTGCAATGCCTAGAGGAACACCTATCACTGTGGCGACACCGAAGGCATAGAGTGTTCTGCGCAGTGTTGCCAGCAGATCAATATTCATTGCACCTGAAATCAGTGATTTCCAAAGAAAAATCAGCGTATCTCCGGGAGGGGGGAGCAAAACAGGTTTGACCCACTTTGCGGAGATGGCGAGTTCCCATAGGGCCAGCAACAGCAGGGGGCCAACCAGAGGTAGCAGTACGGAGAGTTTGAATTTCGGCATCCTCATCGGATCAGACTCCGTAAATCAGAGATTTGACGTCGACTTTTTGGGTGAAGATTTTGCGCTCTGTAAACACATCGAAATACTTTTGAAAGGCGGCGATGTCACTTGGGGTGAACTCGTTGTACATGACGAAATTCGCAATCGGAACTTCTTTGGCAATTGAGCCATCGATCGAAGTGTATTTGTCCAGGGAAGGGCGTGAGGCTTCGGGGTTTTTTCTGACGAAATCCACACCTTTCGCGTAGGCAGCCAAAAACTTTTTTACATCCTCAGGGCTTTCTTTGATTAGCGCCGTGCTCAACGATGCTGTACCGCCGAACCAGGGAGCATCCGCATCATCAAGCACATATTTTGAAATCACGCCGGTCTCAAGGATTTTGCTTTGTTCTTTGACGCGACCGATCGTGCCGCTTGGCTCAAGCGTATAGACCGCATCAATCTGACCTGCCACGAGCGCGGGCACATGTTGACCGACTGGCAGTTCGATCGGCTTGATGTCACCTAGACCATTTTTTTCCAAAATAATTTTGGTTAGTACAACGTTTTGAATGCCAGGACCGCAGGCAATCCGTGCGCCTTTGAGGTCTTTAATGGATTTTGCTTTGCTATCCATCGGGACCAGGAATTCGTCCAGCACATACTTGTGATTGGAAGGGTTAGAGCAAATGATTTTGAACAGGTTGGGAGAGGTAATTTCCCCTAAAGCCAAGGCGGCTGAGGCCGTGCCATTGGCTGAGCCGTGAATCCGTCCGGCAACCATTGCTTCAACGATCTGTGAGGGGCTGGCAAATTTAACTGCCTCGACATCGAGCCCGACTTCCTTGAAATATCCTTTTTCCAGCGCCACGTAAAAGGGCAGGCCCGCTGCGATGGGCCAGTAACCCATCAGAATTTTCCCGCCTGCTGCGCGTGTGACCGCCGGAAGCATGGACATCAGTGCCGACCCGGCACCCATAGTTAACAGTTGACGACGGCGATTCGAGGTTTGGCGCATGGCATTTCCTTTGGTTGATCGACTCATAGAAGATTGAAATCACGCTGGTGTACAAGCTTGTATGCAAGCAATTTGCGTGCCAGTTTGTTTCTTTTGAGTGATTAAGGAGCGTGCCTAAATAATTGCTAGAAACTGTAGTCGCTTTTCATAATATAAAAGGCTACGATCTATTCGCTGCTTTTTAACTTAATTCCAAAACATATTTATGAAAAGAATCAAAGGCTTGTTTGTTTCTATATCGTTGCTGTTGATGGTTGGTGGATGTACTTCCCCCTTCACGCCCGATTTTGGAGCGATGTCCGCAAAGTACGCGACTCTTCTCGAGCAATACCAAATCAATATGATTTTCCAAAATATTGTTCGGGCTGCGCATACCAGGCCTTTGAGTTTTTTGGATATTCCGAGCATCAACGGGTCCGGAAGCATCGCAGTGAATCCTTCGGTTTCCGGATTATTTAATGGTGGTGCCGTAGTCACTAATGCAGCGGGACTGAACATTGCGGGGGGACTCTCTGCAGTGACTCCAAGCTTAGGGGCTACCGTTGGCAAATCATTTAATTTTTCACAATCATCACTAGATAATGCTGTGTTTTGGAAGGGATTTTTAACCGAGTTGCCGCCTGAAACGGTTAAATATTTTGTACATAATCATCTGCCCAGAGAATTAATCTATTCATTAGTCATTGATGAAATAGTCATTCAAAGTCCTGATGGAACCACACAGACTTATATCAATAACCCGATGCTTGATACGCACCCTGAATTTCAACGGGAGCTTTATAGTTTGATCAAGGATGGTCTGACACCGCAATACGTTGTATCGAGTCAAAAAATAGGTGGAATTGTTAGCGAAAGTAAGCTTCAAAAAGCGCATGGAGATAATTATCGGCAAACGCTCCTTAAAGATAACCTCAGTCTGGTCACGATGAGTGTGACGCCAGAAAAGACATTCCAGATTGTCAGCACCAAGCCTGAATTTAAGTTATGTCTTAAAACGAATCGATTTTCAAACTTTGAAAAAGATGTCTCAAGGAACGACTATTGCCAAGTATCACCAATCAGCGAGGATGAGGTGAACGTGACGAACGCAGGTGGTTCAAGGCTATATGTGAAAGTCAGATCGACCTCAAATATTTACGCTTATCTAGGGGAGGTCGTGAACGCACAGCTACAGGAAAAACCCTATCTGGTCTCTGTGCCGCCCCCCGGTCTTGAGGGTGATCCGGCGCTGGTTGGTTCAACAAAATATGCAGTCTTAGTGGTGAAAAAAAATAGTGAGTTTGAGGGGGCGTTTGCCTATTTAGATGATGTGCTGGAGGGCAATAAGTTTGTTATTCCGATGAAGAATAATGGGTATTCAAAGCTCTCGGTTAAGACGCTGGCGGAATTTCAAACGCTTCAAAAAATCCCCGGTAGTCTGACCCCGTCACCCTCCGTTTTGATACGTTAATTTTTATACGTTGATTCAGTTAACGATGCTTATTTAACGATAAATTCGTTCTGTAATTGTATTAATTCCTTGTTGTAGCGCACTTGCTCGGAACTATTACCGTCTGGAAATTCTAGTAAAAATATAATGTGAAGCGTCGTGTAAATTACCAAGAGATACAAGCCTGTAAACATCCAGTCGAGTCTGCGTTTGAGTGCCATTTTATAACCTCCTATAAATCCAGAGATCGCTAAAAAAGAAAACAGCACCAGGAAAACTAATGGGTGAGGACGAGCCATCAACAAAAGCCTTGCATCGTGGGTGCTTAAGTTCATGGCAATGATTTGGGGTCTTAGAAATTCATTAGCAAGTGCCTTGCCTTCTGGGGGAGTTCGCTCAATTGCTTGAAAAGTAAATACTCTGATCCGCTCACCAAAATTATCTATATGTTTTGCTTTCTTTTCCAGATCATCGAATTTGGTAACGTCATTAAACATATCCAATCTGAGAGAAAGGAATTCATTGAGTAACTTATTTAATTGATCGCTATCGCTCGGCGTTAAGTATCCCGTATAGCGATGTGAATTCAGGATCGAAGAAACCTCGACTCTGACTTGGGCTTTTCTCGCATCATAATGCGCCACGGCACCAGCAAAAGTAAACCCGATGACCAGAGCCACTAAACCAAATATCGCACCTTCATAATTGGTGTTGATATAGAGATTATCGTCAGGTTTCTTTTTAAACTGATATCGACCGATCAGCCAGCCTAAAAATAAAAAAATTCCGATTAATGCGATGGCTATATAAGGTCCATAACCACTGAATAGGTACCACTGAAGATTTTCCATTTTTCAAATTTTTTTATTTAGATCGTTATTGTTCGTGAATAAAAATTATTAGATCTTAATTTGATGCGCAATACTAACGCGTTCTAAATCAGTGCGGCCTGCACGCATTAAAGCACCAATGCGGTGCGAACCTCTAGGCCTGCACCGCCTCCAATTCCTGATGAACTAGGTTGATTGAACGCTGAAGTTGTTTCATCGGGTAGGTCAGATCTGGGTATTGATGCTCGAGAATCTCTTGGGGCAGTGGCTTGAGTGCGCCGTTCGGCCCCAGTGAACCGAAAGACGTGAGCATGTCGGTTAGATGGCTGACCACTGATTTTGGGGGCTCGGTCATAGAGAGTAACGTGGTCACCACCGCAGCGATCTGTGAGGCCAGCATATGGCTTTGTATCATCAGGTTATTAAACTCAGCGACATGTTTTTGGCGTGATTCAGGCTCAAGCATCATGCGATAAAAAGCACTCGCAAAGTTGCTGAATGCCACATGAACGTTTTTACGCGCCAGTCGCCAGCTCAGATCTGCCTGCCCAACCTCTGGATTTCTGGGGTTGATGTCTGCGTGGCTTCGTGCGTCGAGATACTGAAGGCCGGACTGTAAGTATGTGCGGTTGGCCATCACGGCTGCCTTGGCCAGTGAGGGCATGAATTGCGATTCCCACCATGGCAGGAAATAACTACAGCCAAAACAGATCACTGAACCTACGAAGGTGTCGATGGCACGGTCCACAATAATTGTTGACGAACCAGGATCGATAAAGTGGAACGCCAACAGCACTGCAGTCGTATTCAAACTCGATGCAGCCATGTAGTTGACCTGGATCATACTGGCGCCAACGATGGTGATGAGTACCATCAGTATAAAAAGCAGGGTTTGATCCTGTACGCTAAACAGGATGCCGAACGCTGCAGTGCAGCCGACTAGCGTGCCCAGCAGACGAAAGCCATTGCGTTGTCTTGTGAGCGCAAATCCAGGTTTCATGATGATGAGCACGGTGAGCAGGATCCAGAAGCCTTGGCGCGCGAGTATGGGGATTAGCGTTGACACCGCCATGGCAATGCCCGCGGCAAGTGTGATGCGCAGTGCGTACCGGCAAATAGGTGAATCCAGTCTCAAATTACTGGTGAGCATACCAATGCGAAACTGGTCTCGTGACAGAAATTGGCTCAGAGAATTATTGATATCGACGGAGTGAATGGGTTTTGTGCCAGGTGAGCCGCGGGTGTATTCGGCCATCCGGTCAACAATGCGTGCATTCACTCTCAGGCGTCTGAGAATCTCTACGCATAATCTGTAGACATCAGGTTCGCGTGTCGCCAAGCCGCTTTCCTGCATCAGCTGCACTTCATACTCCAGTGCTCGTAACTCAGCTTTGACGCTGCTGCGTCGCCTGACCGGGCGATCGCGTGAGACGGCCAAGGCGATGCGATCGATTTCTTGTGACATTTTATATAGTGCATCACGCATAAAAATCAGCGCATCAGAGTCCTCTAATGTTTTTCTCAGCAAGGCGTAATCCGTGCGCGTAGCAATCAGGTTGTCGAGAATCGCGATCATCTCGACAAAAAGATTCCACAACATGATGCGGCGTGGATCTTTTTTAGTTGTTTCCGTTGTTAAACCCCTCAGGACCATGTCGCGGGCGGCTTGGTGTTTCTCGATCATGTCTGACTGGCATGTAATCAGAGCGCGGTAGGTCGTATCCAGATCGCTATCTAGGTTGTACATGTCCGCCCGACGACTGATGTAATCAGCCGTTGCGAACAGAGAGATAGATAAGGCTTGTTCTTTCTCGCGCATGATCATCAAGCGGCTGACTGAATAGCTCAGCGCCGCGTAGAACAATCCTCCGCCAAAAGAGGTGAGCGTGTGGACCAACACCTCGTCCGCCGAGAGCGGGGAGTGCATCGTGACCGTCATCAGTAACAGGCAGGCAAAGCCAATCTGACCGCCTTTTTTGCCATAAACCGAAAGCATTGAGAAAAAGAAACACTGCCCGATGACGGCAAACCAGATCAGCAGCGGGTGTGAAGAGGCCAGGCCCGTAATGGCTACGGTCACCCCACCGAGCAGCGCTCCACCTAACATTTCACGGACACGGTGCTCATGTGGACCAGGCTGATCGATAAAGGCCACGCACAGTGCGCCAAAGGTTGCGACCAGACCCTCTGCGTACCAGCCAAACAGACCCCCTAGCACCATGATCGGCAACAAAGTGCCCGCCGCCCGCCGCATGCCACTGTAAAAATGGTGGCTGTACAGATAGCGCCTGACTTGCTGAATGCTGATGTCCATGGGGGGGTGGCTGCTTTCTTAAATAATTTAACTATCGGGTTTACCCTTACTCTATAGAACTCTTACGTTCCTGACAACTTAACTGATTAACGTGTTGTTGCGCATATTTTGTCTGTATTGAGTTCGTCGGGAAGGGGGAATTTGGCCCCCTGATTTGCGCTGCGGCGCACAACACGTTAAAGTTTTAGATTCGTGCGAAAAAAGCTCACCGCTTTTTCCGCGCAATGGCTTCAATCTCAGGGTCACCGCCCGATTAGTGCTTGCCATTTAAACTTTTGCTGCTGCCCCCGCCACAAGCTGTGGTCAGCGCGTCCGTTTCGATCCAGTGCACCCCTGTTTGGGTGCGTGCAACGCCTGAAGGCGAATGCGCGTCGGGTTGGCAATGTATCCGGGTGGCCAGGCTCCGTGAGCTTGAAAACGTCGGGTCATGTTGCGATTTTCGTCGCGGTTCCGTGACTCTCTAAATGGATGTGTTTGAAACACACGGGGAGAACAGTCTGATGGGCAATGCCGGTAATGAAAGGAATGACATCATGGAACTCAATGGCGCAGATATCGTCGCGCGTTGTCTGGCTGACGAAGGCGTAGAGCACGTCTTTGGCTATCCCGGTGGAGCTGTGCTCTACATTTACGACGCGATCTACAAGCAAGACAAATTCAAACACATCCTGGTCAGGCACGAGCAAGCTGCCGTTCATGCAGCAGATGCCTATTCGCGCTCGTCCAACAAAGTAGGCGTATGCCTGGTCACCAGCGGCCCTGGCGTCACTAACGCTGTCACGGGTATTGCCACGGCATACATGGACTCGATCCCGATGGTGATCATCAGTGGTCAGGTGCCAACGCACGCAATTGGCGAGGACGCTTTTCAGGAATGCGACACGGTCGGTATTACCCGTCCCTGTGTCAAACATAACTTTCTCGTGCGTGATGTAAAAGACTTGGCCGAGACGATGCGGCGTGCGTTTTATATTGCACGTACGGGTCGACCAGGTCCTGTGCTGGTGGATATCCCCAAAGACATCACCGTTGCTCATTGCAAATACACACCCGCAAAAGGTGAACCCGTATTGCGCTCTTACACTCCGGTGGTCAAAGGCCATCAGGGGCAGATCAAGAAAGCCGTTCAGATGCTGCTTCAGGCTGAGCGCCCGATGGTGTATAGCGGCGGCGGTGCGATTCTGTCGGACGCCTCCGCTGAGTTGACGCAGTTCGTCAAACTGCTTGGTGCACCTTGCACCAACACCTTGATGGGCTTGGGCGCTTATCCCTTCAGCGACAAACAATACGTCGGCATGCCTGGCATGCACGGTACGTATGAAGCCAATATGGCCATGCAGCACTGCGATGTGCTGATCGCTGTGGGTGCACGTTTTGACGATCGCGTGATTGGTAATCCTAAACACTTCGCACAAAATCCACGCAAAATTATTCACATTGATATTGATCCGTCTTCAATTTCCAAGCGTGTCAAAGTCGAAGTGCCGATCGTCGGTAACATCAAGGATGTGCTGGTTGAGCTGATTGCGCAGTATCAAGCCGCAGCGGCTGAGACCAAGCAAAACACCGAGGCGCTCGCCAAGTGGTGGCAGCAAGTTGATATCTGGCGTGGCAAAGAGTGCATGAAATTTGCCGATTCCCTCGAAGTCATCAAGCCTCAGTCGGTGGTGCAAAAGCTCTGGGAAGTCACTGGTGGCGATGCCTTCATCACGTCCGATGTTGGACAGCACCAGATGTGGGCGGCACAGTATTACGGCTTTAATAAGCCACGTCGCTGGATCAATTCTGGTGGCCTGGGTACCATGGGGGTGGGCCTGCCGTACGCGATGGGCGTTCAAATGGCGAATCCCGATGCGACCGTCGCTTGTATTACCGGTGAAGGCTCGATCCAGATGAACATCCAGGAACTCGCGACTTGCCGTCAATATCATCTGACTCCTAAAGTCCTGTGCCTCAATAATCGTTTTCTCGGCATGGTTCGCCAATGGCAGCAGATTGATTATTCTTCGCGTTACTCAGAGTCCTACATGGATTCATTGCCTGACTTCGTCAAGCTCGTTGAGGCGTACGGTCACGTTGGTATGCGGATTGAAAAACCCTCAGATGTCGATGGGGCATTGCGCGAGGCGTTCAAATTAAAAGATCGTCTGGTATTCATGGACTTCATTACCGATCAGACAGAAAACGTTTGGCCCATGGTCAAAGCCGGTCGGGGTTTGACCGAAATGTTGCTCGGCTCAGAAGATCTGTAAGGGGACGACCATGAAACACGTTATTTCGGTACTAATGGAAAACGCACCAGGCGCCTTATCTCGCGTGGTAGGCTTATTTTCAGCACGTGGTTACAACATTGAAACCTTGACGGTTGCACCGACTGAAGACAACACACTCTCACGACTGACGCTTGTGACAATGGGTTCAGACGATGTGATCGAACAAATCACCAAGCACCTTAATCGTCTCATCGACGTGATTAAGGTTGTTGATCTGACAGAAGGCCCGCACATTGAGCGCGAGTTGATGCTGATCAAAGTACGCGCGGTGGGTAAAGAGCGCGAAGAAATGAAGCGGATGGCGGATATTTTCCGTGCCCGTATCATTGATGTAACAGACAAGGCCTACACCATCGAACTCACGGGTAACCAAGACAAGATTCAGGCTTTTATCGATGCGCTGGATCGTAGCGCCATATTAGAGACTGTCCGCACGGGCGTCTCGGGTATGGGGCGTGGAGAACGCATCCTCAAGCTTTGATCGCTGCTTGTCTAGAAACGGTCTTAATTTAACGAAACACTGTATTTAACCAAACACTGCATTTAACTTACAAAAAATCTGGAGCCCAGAATGAAAGTTTTTTATGACAAAGATTGTGATCTGTCCCTGATCAAGGGTAAAACTGTTGCCATTATTGGCTACGGTTCACAGGGCCACGCCCACGCGCTGAACCTGCATGAGTCAGGTGTGAAGGTTGTTGTCGGTCTGCGTAAAGACGGGGCCTCCTGGGTCAAAGCAGTCAATGCCGGCCTGAAAGTCGCTGAAGTTTCAGAGGCTGTTAAATCAGCTGATCTGGTCATGATGTTGTTGCCTGACGAGAACATCGCTGCGGTTTACCGTGAAAGCGTCCACGCAAATATCAAGCCAGGTGCTGCATTGGCTTTTGCACACGGCTTTAACGTGCATTACGGCCAGGTTGTTCCACGCGAAGACATCGACGTTGTGATGGTTGCTCCCAAAGCGCCTGGTCACACCGTGCGCGGCACCTATGCACAGGGCGGCGGCGTGCCAGCTCTGGTTGCTGTGCACCAGAACAAATCAGGTGCTGCACGTGACATTGCTTTGTCCTACGCCTGCGCAATCGGCAGCGGCCGTTCAGGCGTGATCGAGACAAACTTCCGCGAAGAAACAGAAACAGACTTGTTCGGCGAACAGGCCGTTCTGTGTGGTGGTGCGGTTGAGCTGATCAAAGCGGGTTTCGACACACTGACCGAAGCAGGCTATGCACCAGAAATGGCTTATTTCGAATGCTTGCACGAGCTCAAGCTGATCGTTGACCTGATCTATGAAGGCGGTATCGCCAACATGAACTACTCGATTTCGAACAACGCTGAGTTTGGCGAGTACGAAACAGGTCCTAAGATCGTCACCGATGCGACACGCGATGCAATGCGTCAGGCACTCAAAGACATTCAAAATGGCGAATACGCCAAGCGTTTCATCCTCGAAAACCAGGCAGGTGCGCCTACCCTGACTTCACGTCGCCGTATCAACGCTGAATCACAGATCGAAGTGGTCGGTGCCAAGCTGCGCGCGATGATGCCCTGGATTGCTGCAAACAAGCTGGTTGACCAGACCAAGAACTAATTTGCAGCGGAACGCCCGGTTCATGTCTTGACATGCAGGACGGACAATCGGGATTTTCAGGCCGTTATTTGAAACACGCCCTTCGGGGCGTGTTTTTTTGGGTTAACCTTTGGCTACGATGAATACACCTCACTATCCCCACCCTATTATTGCCCGCGAAGGTTGGCCTTTCCTCGCCGGCTCCATTCTCATTGCGCTGCTCGTGACTCAATGGTCGCCGGGCTGGTCGATTCCCTTATGGATCATTGCTGTTTTTGTCTTACAGTTTTTCCGTGACCCTGCGCGTTCTGGTTCTACTGCAGCCAATGCCGTGTTGTCCCCCGCAGATGGTCGCATCGTCGTGGTTGAACACACACACGATCCTTACGGTAATCGCGAGGCGCTGAAAATCAGCGTGTTTATGAACGTATTCAACGTGCACAGCAATCGCAGTCCTGTAGATGGCAAAGTACAAAGTGTTGAATATTTCCCTGGTAAGTTTTTCAACGCAGCGCTCGATAAGGCTTCGCTTGAAAATGAACGCAATGCCATGGTGATCCAAACCGAATCTGGTCATATCGTGACTGCAACTCAAGTCGCAGGCCTGGTTGCCAAACGCATTCTTTGTTATGCCAAAGTGGGTGATACGCTGGCTCGGGGCCAACGTTACGGCTTTATTCGTTTTGGTTCGCGCGTCGATGTTTATCTGCCACCTGGCTCGCGTCCACGTGTAGCGATTGGCGATAAGGTCAGTGCGACCAGTACGGTTTTAGCTGAATTGCCAGAAACCATTGCCTGAGGGACCTATGCCTAATCATCCCCACCGCGACCCTGAGTTACGTCACCGCAGTATTTATCTGCTGCCTAATGCGTTTACGACAGCAGCCCTGTTCGCGGGCTTTTATGCTGTGGTGCATGCAATGAATAATCGCTTTGAAATGGCGGCGATCGCCATCTTCGTAGCGATGGTGCTCGATGGTATGGATGGTCGTGTCGCGCGCCTGACTAATACGACCTCTGCCTTTGGTGAACAGTACGACTCGCTCTCAGATATGACGTCTTTTGGTGTGGCACCGGCTTTGGTTGTCTATGAGTGGATGCTCAAGGATCTGGGGCGCTGGGGGATGCTTGCGGCGTTTATTTATGTTTGTGGTGCGGCACTACGTTTGGCTCGATTCAATACCAATATCGCGGTGGTTGATAAGCGTTTCTTCCAAGGATTACCAAGCCCCGCGGCCGCTGCACTGGTCGCGGGTTTTGTCTGGCTGGTCGTGGATAACCGCTTGCAGGTTCCGCATGAGTTGCTCGCCTGGACAACATTCTTCATCACGATCTACGCTGGCATTGCCATGGTGACGAATTTACCGTTTTATAGCGGCAAGTCCTTCGCACTGGGACGTAGCGTGCCTTTTTGGGTCATCCTGGTATTCGTGGCCGGATTTATCTTTATCTCAAGTAATCCGCCCGTCGTGCTGTTTGGTCTGTTTATTGTTTATGGCTTGTCAGGCTGGGGTGTCTGGCTTTGGCGCAAGCGCCGGGCCAGACAGTTAAGTGCACGGGGATAACCAAACTCGTTTCCCCATGAAAAAAAACCTGTCACCTCATTGCGATGACAGGTTTTTTTCTTAGCGTCGATTATCTCCACCACCCAGATCCCAAGGATCTGGACCTGGATGGAAATGTGTGACCTGCTTGCCATCGGCACCCATGTAAACATACATGAGTGAGTTCCAGACCCCTGACTGTTTATAGCGATACGCCCAGACGATTTCGCTGCCTTTGGCCACGCCATCGGTATTGGCAGGCGGACCGAATTCGCAGGTGACCTGCTGAGCTGTCCACACTCCTTGAGAAAGCATGGCAAAGTGCGCATCTGTGAGCAGCTGCTTCATGGCAACTACATTACCTTCTTTGGAAATAAAGCTGCCGTAAGCGTACTGCCCCATCGGTTGCAAGGACCAGATCATGCGTTGTGTACCGTCATTGTTATTACAGACAGTCGTTGGTTTGCCGAATTGTTTTTCGACCTCGGCAATAGGTGTGCCGGCTGGAACGGATTGCAGCTGAGCACAGCCAGCTAAGGCCAGGGCAGCCGCTGCAAGGGCGAATCGACGTGTGGCGATGTGCGTGTATGTAAGCGTGTTGGTGTGTGTGCTGTGGTTCATGGTTACTCCTTTGGGCGAAAACGCCTGTTTAATCTACGCTGAATCCTCGGGTGCCCTCATCGAACATCGGGTCGGGTACAGGTCCGAATTTCATGACCGTCTGTCCATCGTCACCAAACGTGATCACCATGAACGAGTACCAAGTATTCAGATACATATAACGATACATCCAAGTCGTGTGCTTGTCGTAAAACCCCAGTCCCAAATCCTGGATTTCTGCAGGCGGCCCAAATTGACAGTGAATTTGTTCTTTAGTGATTCCGGGCGTGGCCAGGATGGCAAAGTTCGCGTCGGTCAGTATTTGCTGAAAACCACTGACCCGGCCATCGGTTGAGAGTTCAGTTGCCCAGGCTTGTTGTCCCATAGGCTGCGCGGTCCAGACCAGGCGTTCCGTCCCGGTTCGGCCCGGGCAGCGCACTGCAGGTTGTCCGAATTGTTTGGTGACTGCATCAATATTGGTGCCTGGCGGGATGCTGGTCAGACTTGCGCAGCCAGTTAAAAGAACCAATAAAAAAGATAAACTTAGTTTTTTGTGGTTCATGTCATTTCCGTTAGGGATCATTGAGCGGCAAATATGCCAGACTAGGTGTGATTTTAGCGAATCAGCTATAATCGTCAGGCTTTACTTGGAATAAACATTTGTTTTATCTAGGTATTTGTATAAGTAGTTCTGTATAAGTAGTTCGTTTTAAATAATTATTTTTTCATCCCACGTTCGGGCACCTCAGCCCCAACGCTTGTAATTTGAGGAATTAAAATGTCTGTAGCTGATATCAAAAAATCCGACATCGTCGCGCAATTTCAACGCGCACAAGGCGATACCGGTTCTCCAGAAGTTCAAGTGGCATTGCTCACAGCTCGTATTAATGAGCTGACAGGTCACTTCAAGACCCACATGAAAGACCACCACTCACGTCGCGGCCTCCTGCGTATGGTTAGCCGTCGCCGTAAGTTACTCGATTATCTCAAGGGCCGTAACCCAGATTCCTATCGTGCACTGATCGAAAAACTCGG
>CANCRX010000059.1 GCA_947380655.1 Alcaligenaceae bacterium
TCGCCTATAGCCGACAGATCACGCTCAAACTTAGCCCCTTGCCCGTTCATAAAACGCTTGGGGTCGTGAATTTCCAAAGCTTCTATCAAGCCATGGAAACCACGCAACATCTTGTCAAACTCAACCCCACTGCGGTTGAGTTGGTTGACCGCACGATGATCGATCTGGCGATGGAAAATCCCGCCTTCAAACCTGTCATTGAAAAAGCGCTGGTCGGTCAACCTGCGGCCATTCTGCTGGTTGAATTTGCAGGTGAAGAACACGCAGCACTGGTTAAAAAGTTAGATGAACTCGATACCTTGCTCAGTGACTTGGGACTGCCTGGTTGCGTTGTCAAAATGCCAGAAGCCGCTGCACAAAAATCCTTATGGGATGTACGCAAAGCGGGTCTGAACATCATGATGAGCATGAAAGGCGACGGCAAGCCCGTGTCTTTCGTGGAAGACTGCGCGGTTCCGCTGGAGCATCTGGCGCAATACACGAGCCGACTGACCGAAGTATTTCACGAATATGGTACCGAAGGCACCTGGTACGCGCACGCCAGCGTTGGCACCCTGCATGTACGGCCGATTCTGGATATGCGGCGTGATGGCGCAAGCAAAATGCGCGAGATCGCTGAAAAAACCAGTGCGCTTGTGCGCGAATACAAAGGCGCTTTTTCCGGTGAACACGGTGACGGTCTGTGCCGCGGTGAATGGGTGCAATGGCAGTATGGTCCGCGCATTCATCAGGCCTTTACTGAAATCAAAAAATTATTTGATCCGGAGAACCGATTTAATCCGGACAAGATGATCAATCCGCCCAAAATGGATGATCGCAGTAATTTCCGTTTCGGTCCGGACTACACCGTGCCAGAACTGAAGACTAGCCTTGACTGGTCTGCGTGGAATGTTCTCAGAGATCCATTGACCGGAGTCGAAACGCAGCCAGGCACTGGTATGGATGCGAGTAATGGCCTAGCCTCTGCTGTTGAAATGTGTAACAACAATGGACACTGCAGAAAATTTGATGCGGGCACCATGTGCCCGAGCTATCGCGTCACTAAAGACGAACAACATGTCACACGCGGTCGGGCCAATACCTTGCGTTTAGCCTTATCCGGCCAACTCGGTACGGCTGGTCTCGCCAGTCAGGAAGTCAAAGACGTTCTGGATCTATGCGTATCCTGTAAAGGCTGCAAGAGAGACTGCCCGACTGGCGTGGATATGGCCAAGATGAAAATCGAAGCACGCGCAGCATGGTCGGCGCGCAACGGTACAACCATGCGCGAACGTCTGATTGCATACATGCCGCGTTACGCACCCTGGGCAAGCAAGATGGGTGGCTTACTTAGTACGGCTGAAAAAACACCCTTGATTGGCGCATGGGCAAAGCGTTTGCTGGGTTTTGCCTCCCAGCGCTCATTACCTGCATTCCATGCTCCATTTTTAAAAGGTCATTCAAAAGCAGCTGCACAATCCACGGAAAAAGAAGTGTTGTTGTTTGTCGATACGTTCAATAACTATATCGATTCTGATCACGCAGACGCTGCCCAGCGCGTACTAGAGGCTGCAGGTTATAAAGTTCATTTCAATACACGTGCAGGCGAGCGTCCACTGTGCTGTGGTCGCACATTCCTGTCGGCAGGTCTGGTCGAAGAAGCCAAAGCTGAAGCACGACGCACCCTTGATTCTCTGATGCCTTTTGTCCAGCGCGGCATAGATATAGTTGGTCTTGAACCCTCCTGTCTGCTGACCTTACGGGATGAATTCCTGCAATACGGCTACGGACAAGAAGCAAAGCAACTATCTGAGCACGCCTTTTTGTTTGAAGAGTTTTTAGTCAAAGAAAAAAAAGCGGGGCGTTTGAATCTTTCACTCAAGCCCATTGAAACCAAAAACGCGATGTTGCATGGCCATTGCCATCAAAAATCCTTTGATGCGCTTTCACCTGTGCAAACGGTTCTTGGCTGGATTCCTGAGCTCAAGGTTTCGACTATCGAGTCATCCTGTTGCGGAATGGCTGGCAGTTTTGGCTACGAAACCGAGCATTACGAAACCTCGGTTGCGATGGCTGAACTCAACTTGCTCCCCGCTGTGCGCACACGTCCTGAAGGTGCGGTGGTCGTTGCAGACGGCACGAGTTGCCGCCACCAGATTAAAGATGGCGCACAAACCGAGGCCATGCATTGCGCGAAACTACTGGCGCAAGCACTTTGAAAACATGGTGACGGTAAGGTTCTGGGCTAAGGGTTGCGAGGTATGAAATTTCGCAATGTATTGTCCATTCTGAGCTTGCTCATGCTCACTGCCTGCGCCAGCAATACGGCGCAGTTCAATACCGTAGCGCTAACTCTTGTACCGGGACTCACACAGCCCGTCGAGCTCACTGCGCGACAGACTCTGATCGCTGAAATCCCGGCAAACTTCACAACAGGCTATCGCTGGGAGCTTAATCAACGCACACGCGAACGGCGATGTTATCTGTTTACCGAGCTTGCGCCCTTACCCCAGGCAGAAAAACAGGAGGAGCCCATCAGGATGGGTGCCCCCACTGTTCAGAGATGGTCGATTAAAATAGACCCACAGTTTCCCTGCACGACAGATCAGCTGATCAGCTGGACCTATCGCAGAGCATGGGAGCCTCTGAACACGCAAGACACGACAACACAGGTTCTTTTAAAACCCGTCTCTGATTTAATCTCCTCACCCCGGTAAAATAGACATTATGAAAACAGCCATCACGACCTTGCTTGAACAACGTACCTCTGCCGATCAATATGATCCAACCAAATCCCTGAGCATCGCTGAGATCGAAGAGCTCACACGACTGGCCACACTGGCTCCTACCGCTTTCAATTTCCAGAACTGGAAATTTATCGCTGTGCATACTCAAGCCGAAAAAGAACGTCTAAAAGCTGTTGCTTACGGACAACCTAAAGTCGCTCAGGCTGCAGTGACATTTATCGTTTGTGGCAAACTCGAAGCACACAAAGGACTTGCCAAAGCAATCAAACCTTCAGTCGACGCCGGCATCGTTCCTCAGGAAATGGCAGACAGCTGGGTCGCGATGGCAACTGGCGCACACGAAGGCAATCCAACACGTCAGCGCGACGAAGCCATCCGTTCAGCATCACTCGGGGCGATGGCACTGATGCTGGCCGCACAAGGCATGGGCTTAGTCAGCGGACCGATGGTGGGTTTTGATCCCGCAGGTGTTGCCAAAGAATTCAATCTAACCGCCAACGACATCCCCGTGATGCTTGTGGCGATTGGCTATCCAGCAGCAGGCAATTGGCCACAAAAACCGCGCCTGCCAGTGAAAGAAATTTTGACGATTGTCTAAGACTTTTTGCAGGATCTGTTTTATAAAGAAAGCGACTGTCATGTTTTTTACAGTCGCTTTTTTTAATTCTAATAAGTGATCCACTGCGCAATCAGATGGAACATAGAGAGACTAATGCGATTACTTCCGATGCAGGACTACGACAGCATGGCGCGCGACTTTTCGCTCGTCGTGCCTGAGCACTTCAACTTCGGTCGAGATGTAATCGATGAACAGGCCAGGCGGCACGACAAACCAGCGCTCATCTGGTGCGATGCCGCAGGACAAGAAAGACTGTTTAATTTTTCAGATATTTCCCGCCTGAGTAACCAGCTCGCCAATCTGCTGACCGCCCAAGGAATCCGCAAAGGTGATCGCGTCCTGATTCTGCTGCCACGCATTCCAGAATGGCAAATCGCGATGGTTGCATGCATGAAAATGGGTGCGATCCCGATTCCTTGCGTGGAGATGCTAACGGCAAAAGACGTAGGGTTCAGAATCTCAGACTCTGGGGCTAAAGCAGCCATCACCACCACAGCAAACATTTCAAAATTTAATACAGAATCCCCCCTGCAGTCGAGGATCGTTGTCGGACCCTCTCTGGCAGGATGGCTCTCCATGCATCAAGCAGAACAAGAATCTGAGCATTTTGAATGCATCGAAATGAAAGCAGAAGACCCGGCACTGCTTTATTACACCTCTGGTTCTTCAGGTAATCCAAAAGGCGTGCTCCACTCCAGTCGTGGCATTTATTCCTGGCGACTTTCGGCAGCTTGGTGGCAAACACTGCAAGAATCCGACATTAAATGGTGTACCTCTGATACGGGTTGGGCTAAAGCCGGAACAGGTATTTTGTTCGGTCCCTGGAGCCGGGGTAGTTGTGTGCTGTTCTATGACGGAAAGTTTGATCCCGCCGAGCGCTTAAGACTCCTCTCACATTACAAGGTCACCGTCTTTTGCGCACCAGCGACCGAATTCAGGCATCTGGTCAACCTGTCTGTAGAGGGTTTTGATCTGTCTGCATTAAGACTGAATGTTTCAGCCGGTGAGTCAGTCAACCCTGAAATCGTTAAGCGCTGGAAAGACATGACCGGGGCGCAATTACTGGATGGTTATGGACAGACTGAAACACTTATGACTGTGTTGAATTATCCCTGTATGCCTGTCAAACCCGGTTCGATGGGAAAACCAATCCCAGGAACTGCTTTCAAAATACTCAATGATTCCAATCAAATTCTTGAGGCAAACGAGACTGGGCATCTGGCTATGCAGTTACCCAACCCTCAATTCATGCTGGGCTATTGGAATAATCCGCAACGAACGCAAGACAATATCCGCCGCGTAAACGGGATTGATTACTGGCTGACCGGTGACCTGGCCTACCTGGATGAAGACGGCTATGTTTTTTATGCCGGTCGCAATGACGACATCATCAGTTCCGCAGGCTATAGGATCGGTCCAACCGAAGTAGAAAACGTATTGATTGAGCACCCGGCTGTCTTGGAAAGCGCCGTGGTTGCCAGCCCCGATTCCGAACGAGGTGAAGTCGTCAAAGCCTTCATCGTATTACGTGCCGGCCATCGAGCCTCAGAAGCACTCACCAAAGCTTTGCAGCAACATGTTCAGGGTCTCACCGCTCCTTACAAATATCCCAGAAAGATAGAGTTTGTAGAAAGTCTGCCTAAGAACCCTTCAGGAAAAGTCATGCGGAAAGTCTTGCGCGATCAGGAGTTTTTATAAGGCTCGCCATCACGTATATTAGGAAAAAACAGAAATAAAAGCCCTTGCGGAGACCATGCATGAATGAAGCTTTACGGCACCCTGACCCCTTGCTCGAAGTCAAAGGGGTCACGCTGCAATACAAAACCAGTGAACATCTGGTGACGGCAACCTATCGGGTTGATTTCAATGTGTTTGACTCTGAGCGCTTTGTTTTGCTTGGTCCTTCGGGCTGTGGCAAATCCTCCTTGCTCAAGGCCGTAGGCGGTTATATGCCGCCGGTCGAAGGCACGATCAAATTAAAAAACGAACTGGTCACAAAACCCGGTCCTGACCGCATGATGGTTTTTCAAGAGTTCGATCAGTTATTACCCTGGAAAACTGTTGTAGAAAACGTCATGTTCCCACTGGTAGCGAGTGGCAAGATGCGTAGTAGCGAAGCCCGTACCCAAGCATTGCACTACATCGACAAAGTCAATCTCTCGAAGTTTGCCGACAACTACCCACACACCTTATCTGGTGGAATGAAGCAACGGGTATCCATCGCCCGCGGCATGGCGATGGAGCCATCCATCCTGCTGATGGACGAGCCTTTTGCGGCACTTGATGCGCTCACACGCCGCAAAATGCAGGATGAACTCCTTCAACTCTGGGATGACACGCATTTCACGGTGCTTTTTGTGACCCACTCGATTGCTGAAGCCATCAAGATTGGCAGCAGAATTTTGTTGCTGACCCCACACCCTGGTCAAGTCAAAGCCGAGATCAATAGCTTGGCGCGCGATAAGCAAAACACTGCAGCACAAAAAGAACTCGAAGACAAAATCAACGACATGCTATTCATTGAAGAACAACAAGAACAAGCCGAGGTGTTTCATGAATAAACCTCTTCATGAAGTCGCCGCACGTCCTGAAATTTATCTGGAACCTAAAACCTTCAGTGCCGTAGGGATTGTGGAAAAACGACTATCCACATGGGAAAGACTCAACAACAATACAGCGCTCCGACGCGTGCTGCTGTTGATTGCCCTCGCGGGCATCTGGCAGATCTACGCTGTCACACTTGATAATGGTTTGTTGTTCCCTACTTTCTCAGACACCATGATTGCGCTCTATAACGGCATCATGTCCGGTGGATTACTCGAGAAAGCCTGGACCTCGATCAGTGTGCTACTGATTGGGTACGCCTGCGGCATCGTACTCGCGACCTTGCTCACCATATTCGCAATTACGACTCGTGTAGGCAATGATATCCTCGAGACGCTGACCTCGATGTTTAATCCACTGCCTGCTATTGCGTTACTCCCGCTGGCACTGATCTGGTTTGGACTAGGCGAAGGCAGTCTGATCTTTGTATTGATCCACTCCGTGTTGTGGGCAGTCGCACTCAACACCCACTCAGGTTTTATGTCGGTATCCATGACCATGCGCATGGTAGGTCGTAACTACGGTCTGACTGGGTTTTCTTATGTATGGAAAATATTAATTCCTGCTGCGTTTCCAAGCATCCTCGCAGGCTTAAAAATCGGCTGGGCGTTTGCCTGGCGCACACTGATCGCTGCCGAGCTGGTATTTGGTGTGAGCTCGGGCGCGGGCGGTTTAGGCTGGTTTATTTATCAGAATAAAAATCAGCTTGAAATCCCCAGCGTTTTCGCTGGGTTATTCATGGTGATTTTTATCGGACTGATTGTTGAAAACTTTATCTTCAAAGTGATCGAACGCATGACCATTCGCAAATGGGGCATGCAGACTTAGCGCTTAGTTCCTTAAGATTTAGTTACCACCTGCAGTATCCGTTCCTTTGAAAAACAGCTCGTCGATTGAGGCGGGTTTGTTTTTCAAGGATCCGATGCTGTTCATGAAATTCGCATACTTCATGACATTCTCAGATTTGATCGTATATTTTGTGGTTGGATCATTTAGGATGGCGAGCATATCCTCTGCCGATCCCGCGTTGGCACCCCCCATAGACTCGAGCAGCACTTTCACCGCACCGGGTTTGTCTTTCATAATCATTTCCTGGGATTCTTTCAGAGCCGCTACAAAAGCGGCATATACCTTAGGATTCTGATCGTGGAATTTTTGCGTAGTAGAAATCATGGTGAAGGTCGTCGATCCACCCATCACGTCATCGCTGTTCATAATGGTACGCACACCAGGCGATTTCAGTTCGCGCTGGTCAAGTGGCGCGGAGGCGTAGTGACCGGTAATCGTGGTGCCTGACAATAAAGCCGCCGCTGCATCAGAATGATTCATCGTCACGGTAAAAGGATCGAACCTGAACGCCTGATCCCGACCATATTTTTGCACGGCATACATTTGCATCACAATCGAGGGGATAGATGATTTAACCGAAGTCACTGCGATCTTATCGCCGGCCTTTACATCATCAATTGTTTTGAGATGCTCGGCACGCGTATTAAGCCGCATCGGCATTGAGCTCATCGACGCCACGCCTTTCACGTTGGCGTTACCTTTTGTTTTATCCCAAAGAATCAAAAAGGATGGCGGTCCTGCAGAAATAAAGTCAGCAGAGCCAGACAGTAATGCATCAATCATGCCGGCAGGCCCACCGATATTAGACCAGTTGACCTTCACTTTGACACCAGCCTGTTCAGCGTGCTTTTCAATCAGGCCGTGCGCTTTCATCATATGCAAGGGCAGAAAACCAAAGCCTCCAGCGCCTAAGGGGACTTTGACTTCACTCACCTCAGCATGTGCGCAGAATGCGGCCAAGACCGAGAACAGCAAACCTGTTGTGATGATTTTTTTCATGTTTTCTCCAATTATTTTTTATGATTTATTACTGTTGTCATTGATACGGCTACCCGCCATCGCCTCACTCATCCAGGCAACGGCAGTGTGATCTACGTTTGGACCGAGCATGGTTGAAGCAGATGCCCAGAGATCACGACAGAGCTGAGCAAACGGTGTGGTGACTCCGAGCTGATGTCCTAGATCGGTCGCATTGTTCAGGTCTTTAAGCATCATATGTATCGGAAAACCTGAATCAAATTTTCTTGACAATACGTATTGACCAAATTTTTTCTGCGTACTGTTATTCATCCCGGTTGAGCTGTTAAGGACTTCCAGCATTTTTTCCGCATCCAGCCCAAAACGCGTGCCAATCAACATTGCTTCAATACCGATCAAATATCCGCCACACGACACTAGATTATTCAGGGCCTTCATGGCATCACCACTGCCTACCGGCCCAGTGCGTGTGACTTGACCCATTGCCGTTAAGATTGGCATCACCGGCAATACCTCACCATCGTCTCCTCCGGCCATGATTGTTAAATCTCCGGAGACCGCTCTTGGCACAGCACCGGACACGGGCGCATCAAAAAACACAACCTGATTCTTTGCCAGAAGCTGATTGAATTGCATCGACAGCGCAGGCACACCGGACGTCATATCGATCACCACGCAGCCAGGCTTAAGCTGCTGGCCAATGCCTTGCTTACCAAACAATACCTCCTGAACCACAGCACTATTGGGCAAAATCATAACCACAGCATCGAACGCTGCTACGCCATCGGTCAAAGACTCGTTGGCTTGTGCACCATGCTCCGTGACGAAATCACTTCTACGCTGATCAGAGGTGTCAAAAACGGTGACATCAAATCCAGCCTTGACCAGACAGGCGGCCATGGGGTTACCCATCGCACCGACGCCAATAAAATACACACGTGTTGCTGAAGGAATCATATTCAATCTTTTTATGTTGGTCCGCAATCAATCAGCCTGAATATTCGCCTGTTTGATCACTTCGGCCCATTTTTTAGTTTCAGCTTGAATAAAGGCAGCGTACTCTTCGGGAGTATTGGAAATCGGCACACTTGCCTGTGCCAGAATACGATCACGAACTTCAGGCATTGCGATGATGCGTGCAACCTCTTTTGAGACTTTATCAATAATGGGTGTTGGCGTGCCTGCGGGTGCCATAAAACCAAACCAAGCTGTGATTTCAAAGTCAGCAATACCCGCCTCGGCCATGGTCGGCACGTCGGGAGCAGAAGGACTGCGCTCACTACTTGTAATGGCTAAGGGTCTTAATGTCCCAGCCTTCATATGCGGTAACAACACGGGGGCGTTATGTACGAGCACCTCGATCTGCCCCCCAATACCATCGGTTGTCATTTGTGCGCTGGACTTGTAAGGCACACTGGTCATCTTGACGCCAGCACGCAGATTCAACAGTTCTCCAGATAAGTGCTGTGTTGTGCCAGGCCCTGCAGTCCCATAACGGACCTTTCCTGGTTCTTTTTTTGCAAGGGCGATCAACTCCTGCATAGTATTAATCGGCAAGCTTGAACTGACCGTAAAAAAATTAGGCATTTTCGCAACCAGGCTGATTGGCGCAAGGTCCTTGATCGGATCGTAAGGTAATTTACCGCTAAACAAAGCGTAATTAACCGCAACAGGTCCCAAGGTATTAAAAAGCAAGGTATAGCCATCGGGTGAAGCTTTGGCCGCGCGGTCTGTCCCAATATTTCCCGAAGCGCCAACCACGTTCTCTACGGTCACGGGCTGCCCCCAGTTCTCTGACATTTTTTGGGCAAACATTCTGACCAATGCATCAGGTGCGCTGCCTGGAGGTGCAGGAACAATAATGCGCACAGCTTTTTCAGGCCACCTGAGGGTCTGCGCCAGGCTTGTGCCTGACAACGAAATCGATAGCGCAACCACGCTAAATGACAGGCCGAGCAATTGCAGGATTTTTCTTTTAGTTTTAAACATCAGCGTCTCCTAGTTATTTTTTTACGGTCTGAGATCAGTCAGACTGGATTACGTACATATTTGGCAGGCACATCCACAGTCATACCGAGCAAAATAAATGAATTACTTTTTCCATGTCCATCAAGATTCAAACTACCGTTGACGCCACCCTCGAGCACATCATCAATCACAAAATTCATCGCAGGCAATAAAGGCAGGTCATATCGTTTGACCAACGTCGCGCCTCGGTGCGCATAGGAGGCCAATACACGGGACTCACTTAACTGTCCGGCAATCAGATCAAAACAAGCAGGATCATAGGGCATGATGCTGACATTGAGGCGATTTCCCTTATCACCTGCCCGGCCGTGGGCAACGCTGTGCAAGGGCACGGTCACTATTGTTTCTGGAGAAAGCTGCTGGATGGTTTTCATATTGTTTAGATTCATTATGCGAGCTCCCGCGCGATGTGCATGGAGTAGCCTGGTGCAAGGTCACTTGGCAGCATGAGGTAGGACTGCGTTCTAATACGAGGTGTCGTGCGCCATCGCACACCTCCGCCACCTGCAGGGCCACAACAGTACAAAGCGAGCGCCTCACGCGCAGCCTGATCGGCATCGTCTTGTGTGCGTGCCGATACCGCGAGCCGCACGCGAATGTCATCAGGTTCTTGTGAAGAAGCCCGCCATTTTTCACCTGTGTCTCCATCATGAACACTTGAGACACCAATCAGATCAACGCGCGCCTGCACATCAAGCTTACGAATCTTGAGGCGCTCCAAAAGCACATCGGCGGCAGCCCGCGCTCGGGCGCGGCAATTCGGGCCTGCATAGGAAATTTCACCCTCGCCTAGCCAACCGCCGTCAAAACAAACCGTTGCTTTAATTGTGCGAGGTGCAGGACTACCTTTAAAACCTTTGACCTCCACGCGATCTTTGCCGATTTCAGTGACCGTCACATTAGAAAAATCCAAAATCACATCGGGTGTGATGTAGTGTCTGGGATCGTGAATTTCATAGAGCAATTGTTCCTTGACGATCTGGGCATTGACCAGTCCGCCCGTACTGTTTGCTTTAGTCACAACTAAGCCACCTTCAGCCGTGACCTCGGCAATCGGAAAACCAATATTGGCAGGATCGGGAATATCTTTATAACCAGGATCGTAGTAATAACCTCCAGTCAACTGTGCTCCACACTCCAGCAAATGTCCCGCCGTCGCACCCACTGCCATTTTGTCCCAATCATCATAGGCCCAGCCAAAATGATGAATCAGCGGGGCCAGACACAACGATGGATCACCGGTTCGCCCAGTCACAACCACTTGAGCACCCGCTTTTAAGGCATCAACAATAGGTTTGGCATCGAGATAAGCATTGGCCGACACAACATCCCCACCCCCCATATCCAGACCGGTATCCGCCTCGTAGACGGCGTGCGTTTCAAGGTTCAGGCGTTCACGTACGTCGTCGCCATGCACCACCCCAATTTTCAACTCAGGTAGTCCAAGCCGTTTTGCAAGTCGTGCAATCACTTTGGCAGCACCTGCAGGATTAGCAGCACCAAAATTACCAATGATCGGGATGCCGTGATTTGCGCAGCGCACCAAAACCGGCTCAAGCAGCCTTTCGAGCATCGGCTCGTAGCCCCGCTCCGGATCACGTCTTTTTTCAAGTTGCGCGAGCGCTACCGTGCGCTCACCGAGCGTTTCAAAAAAAATAGCACAAGGTCCGCCTAGCGCAATCAGCGTTTCAACCACGGGGGAAGCCGCGTCTACACGGTCCCCAGAGAAACCTGAGCAATTTCCCACTCTAAATACTGGGCTCATCCTTGTATCCTCGAATTTATTATTGATATAAATGATTCGTCATACTTTAAAGGAAGGCGAGCCGACTCACAACAGATAAGAAGCCAAAAGACAAATGTGAAAGGCAGTCATGTTACAAAGGAGCGATTCCAAACAGCACCGTCAAACGATACAGCCATGCAACACGCAAATTCAGGCCATTCCAAAGAAAAACGCACCTCCCCCATGATCATCGTCTATGCCATGGTGATCGGAATCCTGATTGGTTACGTAATCAATACACAGTCAAGCACACCTGAAGTCGCGTTCAGTATCGCCGGCTATTTTTCTTTGATCTCAGACGCCTTTTTGCGGTTAATCAAAATGATTATCGCCCCGCTCGTGTTCTCCACACTTGTTGTCGGCATCGCACACATGGGGGATGCCAGCTCGGTGGGGCGTGTTTTCGCAAAATCTCTGGCCTGGTTTTTTACTGCATCGCTCTTGTCATTATTGCTTGGGTTGATTCTTTCGAATTTGATGCAACCCGGTCAGCATTTGAACTTGCCTCTGCCTGACGCAAACGCCTCAGCTCATTTGGTTACCAGTAGTTTTAGTCTGAAAGAGTTCCTGAACCACCTGATACCTGACTCGGTGGTTTCTTCGATGGCTAAAAATGAAATTCTGCAGATTGTAGTTTTTTCATTGTTTTTTGGTGTAGCGATGTCAGCAATCGGCGAAAGAAGTAAAAACCTTCTCGCCTCTATCGATGACCTGTCCCACATCATGCTCAAAATAACGGGCTACGTGATGAAGTTCGCACCCGTTGCTGTGCTTGCTGCAATGACTGCGAACGTCGCAGAAAACGGCATAGGCATTTTGGCTAAATTCGCGATATTCATGGCTGACTTTTATGTGGGCCTGATTATTTTGTGGTGTGTGCTGATCTTTGCAGGTTACTTATTTCTAGGTAAAAGAATCAAAGTTCTTCTTAAAAATGTCAGAGAGCCATTCCTGATCTCCTTTGCTACCGCGAGTTCAGAGGCCGCCTACCCTAAGATTTTGATTGCACTGGACCGGTTCGGAGTCAGTCGAAAAATATCCAGTTTTGTGATGCCCATGGGCTACTCATTCAATCTGGATGGGTCCATGATGTATTGCACCTTCGCAACCTTATTTATTGCTCAAGCTTACGGTATTCATCTTGATCTGGGGACACAAGTCACGATGCTGCTGATCCTGATGTTGACCTCCAAGGGCATGGCTGGCGTACCTCGTGCCTCGTTAGTCGTGATTGCGGCCACACTGAATCAATTCAACATCCCCGAAGCAGGGTTGTTATTAATTCTGGGAGTAGATACTTTCCTCGATATGGGGCGCTCAGCGACAAATGCTGTGGGTAACTCCATCGCAGCCGCTGTGATTGCAAAATCAGAAGGTGAGCTGCTCTCCGAGGAAGACGCTGAAATCCTCGCCGCCAAAATGGATGAAGAAGCCAACGAACGGATGCATGGCGCAGTCTAGAATCACTAGCTAAATAGTTTTCCCCTTCGGGCTGCATTTTAGGCATAATTGTTCTATTAAAAGAACAAGGAGACTAGTATGCAAATCGATCTGACAGGAAAACGTGCACTGATCGCTGGATCAAGCAGGGGAATTGGCTTTGCGATGGCCCAGACCTTTGCCCGGGCTGGCGCACATGTGGCTATTTGCGCGCGCACAGACGGCCCTCTCCAGGAAGCAGCAAAAAAACTCCGCACCTACGGACATACCGTCAGTGCGCACGCCTGTGATCTGGCTGATGAGTTAGCGATTAAGCAATGGGTGGATCAAGCTGCAAGTGATTTGGGCGGCATAGATATCCTAGTCAATAACGCCTCGGGGTTTGGTCGCTCTGACGATGAGCTCGGCTGGGGACTGGGTATTCAGGTCGATCTGATGGCGACTATCAGAGCCTGTCATGCAGCTTACCCCCATCTTGAAAAGCAAGGTGGCAGCATTATTCACATTACCTCGACTGCAGGCATGAAAGCCAGTGTGCGCAACCCACCCTACGGTGCAGTCAAAGCTGCGATCAACCAGCATGCGAAAACCCAGGCGTTGGCGTTAGCCTCCAAGGGTATTCGTGTCAACTGCATCTCTCCAGGTTCGATTTTTTTCGAAGGTGGTGTCTGGGATCAGGCCAAGAATAACAACCCTAAACTTTATGAAAGCACTTTGGCGCGAATCCCCTCTGGTCGCTATGGTACGCCTCAAGAAGTCGCCAACGTCGCCGCCTTCCTTGCTAGCGATCTGGCCTCATGGGTCACCGGTCAGAACATTGCTGTGGATGGTGCACAACTACTTTCCTGATCAGAGGCACAGTAAGCGCTGCCGCGCGACAGTACAAGCGCGCGCAGTCGATAATAAAAAACGGAGACAAAGACAGTGCAAAGCAATCCTGATTTATCCAAAGGTCCACTGACGGGAATCAAAGTTGTAGAAATCGGTGTAGCGATGGCTGGGCCGTTTTGCGCAATGATGCTAGGAGATTATGGCGCGGATGTAATCAAGATTGAGCGTACCGAGGTCGGAGATGATAGTCGCGCCTGGTCACCCTACTTTCACGATGCCATGAGCTACTACTATGCGGCTGCGAATCGCAATAAGCGCGGCATCGCCCTGGATCTGAAAACACCTGAGGGCGTAAAAATCGCGCGCGAACTAATTCTGGATGCCGACGTATTTGTGCATAACTATCGTCTTGGTGCGCTAGACAGGCTTGGCCTGGACTATGAAAGTCTGTCTCGTGACAATCCAAAACTTATTTATTCCGCGGTCAGTGGCTTTGGTGCAAAAGGTCCTCTGAGTGCGGAGCCTGCGAATGACTTGTTCATGCAAGCCTACTCAGGCGGCATGAGCATCACAGGTGACCCGGACGGCAGTCCCGCAAAAATGGGCATGTCCGTTGCCGATGTCGGTGCGGGCATGTTCACAACCATTGGTGTGATGATGGCGCTGCAAGTCAGAAATATGACGGGAAAAGGCCAGCGCGTCGACACTTCCCTGCTCGAGGGTCAAATTTCAATGCTTGCACACTTTTTCACGCGGTACTTTGCAAGTGGCGAGGTACCAGGCCCAAGCGGCAGCGGTGCACTGACCAGCCCTACTTATCGCGCGTATCAATGTAGCGATGACTGGATCGTGATTTCTGCGTTTAACCAGAAAATGTGGAGTGGACTCTGTGCTGCACTGGAAAAATCAGAGTGGCTGACGGACAGTCGGTTCATTGATCCAAAATCCAGAGCGACTAACCGTCCGATCTTGATCCCGCTGATTGCCGAGGTGATTCAAAAGAACCCAATCGAATACTGGCTGAACAAGCTTAAAGAAAATGAAGTGCCCTGCTCACCCGTCAACAAAATCGATAAAGTCGTTGTGCAGCCTCAGGTGCTTGAGAGCGAAATGATTGAGGAGCTTGAGTTGACAGGGCTAGGCATGATGAAAATGGCTGGCCTGCCGATTAAATTCAGTGATACGCCTGGTACCGTTCGGCTTCATGCACCCAGACTGGGCCAGCATACGGAAGAAGTTCTGCTCGAGATGGGGCGCAGTCCCGCACAAATCTCAAGCCTGGCAGAACAAGGCGTGATCGGTCTGGATCAGGGATGGGTCAAAGTATCGCCGTGAGACGATCTAGCCTGGGGGTACAAACGGATAAGGTATGGCAGGACCATTACGGTATGGCAACACGACTGTAGCCGTCCCGGGGGTCGACTCCTTATCCGTATCATTCAGAATACCCAATTCCAGGTCAATCAAACCATACTGCGGCATCTCTCGCTTGGAAACAACCTTCGCCCAGATGCGTAACGTTTCCCCGACCACGTTCATCGCACGAAACTGAAATCCTACTTTCCAGACCCAGCCTCCCGGCCCTGCCCAGTCCGCAAGCAATTGCATCACAAATTGTTGCTTGAGCGAACCATTAATCAACAGGTCAGGCAGTTTGTCATGCTCGATCGCAAAGGGTCGGTCGTAATGTATTTTGTGCCAATTTTCCATTGCGGCAGACCAGCGCATCAGATGCGCGGTCGTCATCGGTCCTTTTTCAAGGCCAGGGATTTCATCACCGATGGTGACTTCCTCAAAAAACAACTCTTTACCTAGTGCCATGAATTATTTCCTCCGGATCTGCGTGCGACGCACACGAATCAGCAAGTCATTCTTTTCATTCCGATACTCAGACTCAATCACAACCAGAATAATCAGACCTTTACTGGTCTGTTTCTCAACAATATCGGCATAACGGGATTTCATGCTGATCGTTTCACCGTGCAAGGGATAACGATAAAACTCAAGTTCAGACCCGCCATTCAGGAGGGCATATCCCTTAAGTGGTGTCAGCTCCGGCAGTCCGGAAATCGTCGCGGCAACAATCCCGTCAAAATCCGGATCATGCGCATTATTTTGAATAGGATCTGGCACACCAAACGGTCTGCGAAATAAGTGAGTCGGAAAAAAAGGAGGCGCAACTGGACCGCCGTAGCGTTTATTATTTTCACAAGCAACAGAGAAGATCGGATCTTCGTTCATAATGGCCTGGGCATAGCGTCTGACTGCCCCACGCTCCACCACATCACATGCCGTATCGGTATGAGACTCCATGCCGATGAATGGTTTTAAAGCTTCTGTTAACTCAGACATATGCTCGCTCTCACTTATTAAGTCCTACCAGCCAGAATTAATCCTTTGGCGTCAAATAACGCTGTGGACTGACCGTGAATTTAGTGCGGCAATTCAGCGTATCGAAGTAATACCAGACCCCCTCGTGGAACTGACGCGTACCCTTGGAAGGGTCGATTTCCTTCGCACCAAATGCAGTCTCACCCGTTTTTGATTCGGCAGCTTGCTGATCAATCGGCTTTTTGCAAACAGGACAATTCAGATTCATATTCATTACCTTATTTAAATTTTTATCCGGCTAGCGCGGGAACTGGTCCGCCTAAAACGATATGACCCGGTATATCAAGCAAGGCATGCGCGATGCGCTCACGATGTTCAAAGCTCGTTCCTAAGCGCATCGCCCAGGCCGTGACCCGGCGATACCAGAGATGTAAATCGAACTCCATCATAAAACCAATGCCGCCATGAATCGACTGCGCATTACGCACGACTGCAATACATTTTTCATTACAGAATGCTTTTGCCTGAGAAACCTCAACCGCCGCAGGCATACCATTGTCCATTTTCCACAAGGCCTCGTAGGCTAATAACTCGCCACCATCGATTGAAATAATCATATCCGCACAGGTATGCTGGATAGATTGAAAGGCACCGATTGGCTGACCAAACGCTTCACGGAATTTTGCGTGATCAATCGCCATTTCAGCATCCATGCGTGTAGCGCCCAGCATTTGCGTACAAAGTAATACGGTCGCTACGTCCAGCATGTCCTGCATCACGGGCCAACCTTGATTCAGCGAGCCAACCAGACTGGATTTAGATACACGAACCTGATTGAAAATCACTTCGCACTGTTGATCTTTTGCGAGTGTGCGCAAAGGAACATGAGAAATACCCGCTGATTTTGAGTCAACGATAAACAAAGAAATACCATCATTGGCTGCGCTCGCCTGCGCAGTGCGGCAAGCAACAAGGCAAAAGTCTGAGGCGGCAAAAAAATCGACAAATAATTTCGATCCCTCAATCACAAAATGATCACCATCCTGCACGGCAGTGGTCTGCACGGTTTCTGGTTTAAATCTCGGATCTTTTTCAGTGAATGCCCATGTCAGAATACTGCGTCCTTCTGACACAGCAGGCAGATAGTGTTGTTTTTGTTCTTCGGTCCCCGCTCGCGCGAGTGCCAGCGAGGTCACCACCGTATTATGAAGGGGTATAGGCGCGAGTGCGCGACCGACTTCTTGCATGACAAGGCCAAGATACACCAAAGGTAATTCTTGTCCACCATATACTTCAGGCAAACACATACCTGTCCAGCCCATTTCAGCACACTTACTCCAGAGCGCTGGTGGATAGCCAAGCGGGGTTTTCTCCATCTCACGTACCAGCGTGGTTGAGCACTCGCCTTCTAAAAATTCGCGCGCACTGGTCGCGACCATTTTTTCTTCTTCAGTTAACAACACATCCATGATCAATCCTCTGCATGACTCTTTAGGAAGGCAAACCTGACCTACCCTCGCAATGATTTAAACCAGATCAAACTCAAAAAATTATCCGGAACTATTTAGATTTTTGTGCGCGACGCAATGAGGGCATTTCAAGCCCTCGCTTAGCAACCTGATCTCGCATGATCTGGACACTGCCATGATTAATACCAGACTGAAACGCACCCATAGTGTTGTGCGCAAAGACACCCTTCTCAACCGCAAGCGGCGAGCCATTCAAAAGCTGCGCATAAGGCCCAAGCATCTGCGTGATCGCCTCGGTCGTACGGACACCGTGCTCAGGCGACCAGACTTTTTCAGCAGAACCTTCATAAGAAAACTGCCCGCCACGCTCGACAATCGACATGCTACGCAAAGTCATGAGACGACAGACTTGGGCCTCAATCCACAGTTCGGCAACCTTGTCACGAATTGCCGTATTTGAGGCGGGGGAATACCCACCAAAATCCGTGGTCTTGAGAAGGTTAACAATATCTTCATCGCGCCTGACGGAACGTAAATAGCGCGAAGCACCCACGCGATCCAGGTTAAGACCCATTGAACCAACGCGCCAGCCCTGATTTTCTTTACCTAGCAGAGTGGACTCGTGCACCCGAACATCTTCGAAAAACACCTCGTTACTGCGGGCATCGCCGTAGCAAGTGCCTCGTGGTGCACGGGGATTATTCTGGATCGTCCACAACGGCCTGACTGTGAGACCGGGAGTATCCATCGGGAAAATAAAAATCGAAATTCCATCGTGACGACTCGCGTCGGGATCGGTACGCGCCATCAGGTAAATATGCGTCGCAAAATGCGCCGATGTTGTGTACATTTTCTGACCATTGATGACGAAGTGATCGCCCTCACGGATCGCACGGCATCGCAACGCTGCCAAGTCAGCGCCAGCATGTGGTTCAGTAAATCCCAACGCAAAGTAGTATTCCATCTTGATGAGCTTGGGCAG
>CANCRX010000060.1 GCA_947380655.1 Alcaligenaceae bacterium
GCGAAAACAAACGCCTCATTGATCACGCGTCGCTTAAGCTCGGGATCCAGGACAGGAAAAGCTATTTCCACACGCCTGAAAAAGTTTCGGTCCATCCAGTCTGCAGAGGACAGATAGACCGCTTCAGCACCCTGAGCATAAAAATAAAAAACACGCGAGTGCTCAAGAAATCGTCCAATGATGGAGCGCACCGTAATATTTTCCGACAAGCCGGGCACACCTGCCCGCAACGCGCACACGCCTCGCACAATCAGATCGATCTTTACACCCGCCTGACTCGCCTTATAAAGTTCCTGGATCACAATCGGCTCAAGTAAGGAGTTCATCTTTGCCATGATCGAGGCTTTCTTACCTGCACGGGCTGCACGTGCCTCGGCACGAATTTTTGCCACCACGGAATCATGCATCGTGAAGGGAGACTGCAGCAACAGTTTTAAATTGCGTCTCGCTCCCAAACCAGTCAATTGTGAAAAGACCTTGTCCATGTCCTCACACAAACGTGGATCTGCTGTGAGCAAGCCAAAATCGGTATACAAGCTAGCTGTGCGTGGATGATAGTTGCCGGTCCCCAGGTGGCCATAGCGCCTGATTCGGCCTTTTTCACGTCGCAGTACCAGCACCATCTTGGCATGTGTTTTATGTCCCACTACGCCATACACAACATGTGCGCCTACTTCTTCCAGGCGCGCAGCCCAATTGATATTGGTCTGCTCATCGAATCTGGCCATGAGCTCTACAACAACAGTGACTTCTTTACCCGCTCGCGCCGCAGCAAGTAACAAGCGCATCAGCTCAGAGTCTTCACCGGTACGGTAAATAGTTTGTTTGATCGCAACGACATCAGGATCGATCGCAGCTGCCGTCAGAAAATCAATCACGGGTTGAAAAGATTGATAGGGATGATGCAGTAAACGATCTTTCTCGGCGATTGCTTCAAAAATGGCAGAGGGTTTATTCGCAAGCGCATCGAACGGTGCAGGGATAGGCCCGCGGTATTCGGGGAACAACAGATCGGGGCGATTGACTACATTGCAAATCTGCATCATGCGCGAAACGTTGACCGGACCATTGACGCGATAGGTATCTGCAGCAGACAGTGAAAATTCTTTTTGCAGAAACGTTTCAATGTGCGGTGGCGTCAGGAGATCAATTTCTAATCGGACTGCGGAACCAAAATTACGCTGCGACAACTCACCTTGCAACGCGAGTCGCAAATTGGTGACTTCCTCTTCGTCTACAAACAGATCACTATTACGTGTGACACGCCACTGGTAACAGCCCTGCATGACCATCCCCGGAAACAACTCGCCCACAAAGGCGCGCAACAAGGAAGTCAACAAAATAAAACCGTTGGGTTGTCCGGAAATAGCTGCCGGCATTTTCATCAAACGCGGCAACGCGCGGGGTGCCTGAACAATGGCGATGGTTGACTTTCTGCCAAACGCATCATCACCAGACAAAGGCACAATAAAGTTCAGGCTCTTGTTATAGACGCGGGGGAACGGATGTGCGGGATCCAGACCAATCGGTGTCAGCAAGGGCATAACATCGCGCACAAACACATCATGCGCCCACTGAGTTTGTGCGTCGTTCCATTCTGAGGCATGATGAAGATAAACACCTTCGGCTCGCAAGCTTGGCAAGATATCGTCATTGAGCAAGGCATATTGACGTTCCACCATCGTGTGAATGGCGACCTGCACCTGTTCGAAGGCCTCGGCGGCGGTCAGGCCATCGCTTCCCTTCAGTCCCGGATGCTGAGATAACTGGGCTTTCAAACTCGATACGCGAATTTCAAAAAACTCATCCAGATTAGAGCTGACGATGCAGACGTAACGTAACCGCTCGAGCAATGGGATTTCGGCATTTTCTGCCATGGCCAATACACGCTCGTTAAACTTGAGCAGCGACAATTCACGATTCAAAAATAGTGGTTCAGACTTTTTACGCGCAGGCATTCAAGGAAATCCAGATTTTATTTTTTGTAGATAATGGAAAGCATTCGATTTTTAACTATTTTTTAACTGCTTTTAACTATTTTTTAATGGCAATTGTTTCTGTTTTACTTCAGATATATGTCAGTTTGATAACAAGATACCCTTTTATAATATGTTTTGTCGCATTTTGGGTTGCATCGCATGGAACACCTACTGGCCGCAGTAGATCTTGGCTCGAATAGTTTTAGACTGTCAATTGGTCGGGTTGCCGATCAAAATGGCGTCAAGCATATCTATCAGATCGACAGACTCAAAGAAACAGTCCGGTTGGCGGCAGGTTTAAACGCCTCAAAAATGCTCGACGATGAGTCGATCGAGCGTGCGATTGAGGTGCTCGGGCGCTTTGGTGAACGGCTTCGCAGCTTTCATCCTGATCGCGTGCGTGCGGTGGCGACCAACACCTTTCGGGTCGCACGCAACGTCCCGGATTTTCTGCCACGCGCCGAGGCTGCGCTCGGCTTTCCCATCGAAGTGATCGCAGGCCGCGAGGAAGCACGTCTGATTTACGCCGGAGTTTCACATACCCTGCCCGTTTCTGATGAAAAACGTCTGGTCATCGATATTGGTGGCGGTTCGACCGAGGTGATTATCGGTAAAGGCGATGAGCCACTCCTGATGAACTCGCTCTACATGGGATGCGTGAGCTATAGCCGTCAGTTTTTCCCCGACGGTGTGGTCGACAATTACTCAATGAAACTCGCTGAAGTCGCCGCACGACGCGAGATCGAAGTGATCACAAAGCCTTACCGCAAAATGGGCTGGGACACAGCTATTGGTTCATCAGGCACAGCTAAAGCACTCTATGCCATTCTTACCGATAGTCGACTATCGTCAGGAGGCATCACACGTGAAGGGCTGGAGCGGCTCAAAACAAAGATCGTTCGTGCGGGTCGTGTCGTACCAGAAGATTTACCTGGTATCAAACTCGAACGCGCCGATGTGTTGACCGGCGGCCTGGCCATCATGAGCGCATTTTTCGATGAAATGAAAGTCGACGTGATGAAACCAGGCGAAGGTGCCTTGCGTTTGGGCGTACTGGTAGATATGGCGGGTCGTGAAGAATCCCACGACAGGCGTGATGAATCAGTCAAAGCCTTTATGAAACGCTATCACGTTGATAATCGGCAAGCCGCTCGCGTTAAACGCATGGCGCTGAGTTTATTTGACAGCTTGTACCCAGACAAATCACCTCAAGACGATTTGCGCCATACGCTTAACTGGGCAGCTGATTTGCATGAAGTCGGTATATCGATCGCGCAGGCGGGTTATCACAAGCATAGTGCCTACATCCTCAATAATGCGGATATGCCTGGATTTTCACGTGTTGACCAGTCTCAGCTGGGATTATTTGCTCTCGCCCACACCGGCAAACTCAGCAAAGCACAATCGCTTGTCAAGACACGCGATCAATGGCTCGCGATTTTATGCCTGAGAATTGCGGTGTTGCTCTCACGCCGACGCGAAGACATCACCAAGCTACCTATCAGCCTCAGCGTCAAAGGCTCCTCTATCGTTGCCCGTGTAGACAAAAAATGGCTATCGACTCACCCTCTGACCGACTTTTCATTGCACGGTGAAGAAACCGAATGGGGCAAAGTCGGTTTTGATTTCGAACTGATCCCGATTTAATTCTTGTCGAAACCGAAATGGCGGCGGTAACGCGCCCCCATGTTCGAGACAGAAAGCAACATTGGAAAATCTGCGGTATTGAAATCCGGATCCCAGGCGGGTTCGCCACACACGCGTGCCCCCAGTTTCAGATAGCCTTTGAGCAGTGCAGGCACATCGGCCGGCAATTCACTATCAAGCAACTCAAAAGGGTAGCGATGAACTGGCGTCACGTTTGGCTGGTCCACCAGACCGACATCATCACGTACCTGGCGCCATACGCGCGCGGCGGTATTCCCATCATCGCGCAGACTTACGCTTGCACAGCCAAACACATGCTCGTAGCGGCCTTGTTTGAGGATCTCAGCGAGTCCAGACCATAACATCATGAGCGCGCCTCCCTGACGGTGATCTTCATGAATACACGCCCGTCCAAATTCAACCAGTTGATTGCGTATTTGACCAAGTCCACTCAGATCAAACTCTGACTCTGAGTAATACCCACCGGCCCGTTTTGCTTGATGGGGAGTCAAAATACGATAGGTACCGACTATATGATCCGTACCTAACTCCTTGACCATGAGATGCTCACACCAGGGATCAAAGGCATCGCGATCGATACCGTCCTGATTATCACCCAGTACCGCACCATATTCAGAACTGAACACATCGTAGCGCAGACGCTGAATGGATTCGATTTCATCTGGTGACTGAGCAAGCCCGACTACGAGCCCTCGGTGTGCCCCGGTCGTTGCAGGCAAGGTAAATAAACTGGTGGTACTGCGGACAAGTTCAAGCATGTCAATTCTCTCCTGAGATGCCGTCCAGTGTGACAAGACGACATTTCAGTGAGGTGACAATTTAATGAAGAATTAATGAATCTGACGGCCCTGCTTTTATGT
Organism: Alcaligenaceae bacterium; assembly: GCA_947380655.1. Taxonomy (GTDB): domain Bacteria; phylum Pseudomonadota; class Gammaproteobacteria; order Burkholderiales; family Burkholderiaceae_B; genus Zwartia. Next base: position 4,508 of record CANCRX010000060.1, read on the forward strand.
GGACAGATCAACCGCAGCTAAAATTTCAATGCACTGATTAGCCAGTGCCTCATCCTCAGCTTCCACCATCAGCCTGAGAATGGGTTCGGTTCCAGAGGCACGTATCAGCATACGTCCACTATCACCCAGGAGCGCCTCAACCTGCTGCTGTGCGACTTGCAGACCCGCATGGTTGGACCAGTCGGCACCAGGTTTGAGAGGTGCGTTAATCATTTTTTGGGGATACATCGTCAACTCTGCGACCCACTGACCAAGTGTCTGACCGCTACGCTTTAAGGCAGCCAGGACTTGCAAGGCAGCGATAATGCCATCGCCTGTTGTGTGGCAATCCAGACATAGCAAATGACCTGAACTCTCGCCACCATATAACCAACCACGTTTACGCAACTGCTCGAGTACATAACGGTCACCGACCTGAGCACGCTCAAAACCAATACCAAGCTTTTTAATCTGACGCTCAAAACCATAGTTCGTCATCAGGGTGCCCACCACACCTTCGACAGGCCCGCGTGACATGCGCTCTTTAATGACAGCAAACAGTAACTCATCACCGTTATAGACTCGACCTTGCGCATCAACCATTTGAATGCGGTCAGCATCGCCATCGAGCGCGATCCCGAGATCAGCGCCACGGCTTCGAACCTCGGCCGCCAGACTCTCCGGATGTAAAGCACCGACGTCCTTATTGATATTGAAGCCGTTAGGCGAGACACCGATTGCGTGGACTTCGGCGCCAAGCTCTCGAAAAACGTGTGGTGCGATGTGGTACGCCGCACCATTTGCCGCATCGACGACAAGTTTCAACCCATCCAGATCGAGGTCAGAGGGAAAGGTACTTTTGCAAAATTCAATATAACGGCCGGGCGCATCATCTATGCGCCGCGCGCGACCCAAGTGCTCGGAGGCTACACAGCCCAGTGGCTCATCGAGCGCATCTTCGATCGCTTGCTGCGTCGCATCGGGCAGTTTCATGCCCTGCGAGGAAAAAAACTTGATGCCATTGTCATAGTAAGGATTATGCGAGGCGCTAATCACAATTCCTGCAACCAATCGCCAGGTACGCGTGAGGTATGCCACTGCAGGGGTGGGGAGCGGGCCGGCCAGCAACACCTCAACACCCGCAGATGCAAAGCCAGCCTCAAGCGCTGACTCCAGCATGTAACCACTGATACGCGTGTCCTTACCAATCAGCACGGTAGGCTTGCCTCGACGAGCAGAATGTTCTCGCGCAAAGACTTTGCCTGCGGCATAACCCAGTCTAAGCGCAAACTCGGCGTTGATGACTGCACCACCTACTTTGCCACGTACGCCATCCGTACCGAAATATTTTTGTTTATTGTTGCTCATTGGTTCTGTACTCCTTGTTCGACAGCATTCCAGACATTTAGAGCGTCTCGAGTCTCTATCACATCATGAACACGAATAATTGCAGCGCCTCGCGCGACACCTGCTAGTGCGGCGGCAATACTCCCCGCGAGTCTCTGGGTCACAGGCTGTCCTGTAACGTTGCCAATCATCGACTTACGAGACACACCTAACAGCACTGGATAACCTGCCTGAACGAGCTGATCCAGATGTTTAATCAGCGCATAGTTTTGCGCCAGCGTCTTACCAAAACCGCAGCCTGGATCCAAACTAATTCTGCTGGAATGAATTCCCAGACTTTCTAACAGATGCGCCTGCTCTAACAAATAACTTTTGACGTCTTGCACCACATCATCATAATGTGGAGCGCGCTGCATCGTTCGTGGCTCGCCTTGCATGTGCATCACGCACAGTCCGCAGGTTTGATGGGCTGCTGCGATCTGTCTGGAGTCTGCATCTCTGAATCCAGTCACGTCGTTGAGCATATCTGCTCCAGCCTCCAGTGCGGCTTGCATCACTTGAGGCTTGCAGGTGTCAACGGAAATCGCCACGCCTGAATCTCGCATCGCAATCACTACCGGCAACACTCTGTTTAACTCGTCTTCGACTGAAACGGGCATGGCACCCGGTCGGGTTGATTCTCCACCGATATCAAGGATCTGCGCACCTGCTGCGACCAGACTTACCGCATGCGCGATCGCTTGCTTGGTCGTGGCATGCTCTCCCCCATCAGAGAAAGAATCCGGGGTGACATTCACGATGCCCATTAAAATCGGGCGCTCGAGGGTAAATTCGAAGCGCCCGCATAACCACTTTTCAGACATGCAGTGTCAAACCTGGCGTGTATGGATCAGGCCACTGGGGCCGGATCACTGGTCGCACCGGGTGCTGTACCGGTTGGTGGCGTATCCGAAGAGTCGGACGGTCCCTGAGGTACTTTAGGTGGACGCGGGGGACGTCCTTCAATAATGTCATTGATCTGATCTGCATCGATGGTTTCCCATTCGAGCAGTGTTTTTGTCATGATCTCGACTTTTTCGCGATTGGATTCCAAAATCGTACGTGCGACGTTGTATTGCGCATCGATGATCTTGCGAATTTCCGCATCACATTTCTGCATGGTGGCTTCAGACATATTGGTGGTCTTGGTCACGCTGCGACCGAGAAACACCTCACCTTCATTTTCAGCATAGACCATTGGACCCAGTTCAGTCGTCATGCCGTAGCGCATCACGATATCGCGTGCAATGGTAGTGGCGCGTTCAAAGTCGTTCGAGGCGCCGGTCGTCATCTGATTCATGAAAAGTTCTTCAGCAATACGACCGCCGAACAACACTGAAATGGTGCAGAGCAGTCGCTCTTTGTCCATGCTGTAGCGATCGCCTTCTGGCAATTGCATCGTGACGCCCAGCGCACGTCCGCGGGGAATAATGGTGACTTTATGGACAGGATCTGTCTTAGGCAACATGCGCGCAACGATGGCATGGCCTGACTCGTGATACGCCGTGTTGCGACGCTCTTCTTCGGGCATAACGATCGAGCGACGCTCAGCTCCCATCATAATTTTGTCTTTGGCTTTTTCGAAGTCAGACATATCGACCGTGCGGCCATTACGTCGTGCCGCAAACAAGGCAGCCTCGTTGACGAGGTTGGCCAGATCAGCGCCTGAAAACCCGGGACAACCACGTGCCAAAATATGTGCGTCAACGTTTTGTGCAACAGGCACTTTGCGCATATGCACTTTGATAATTTGTTCACGTCCGCGAATATCAGGCAGAGGGACCACCACCTGGCGGTCAAAGCGGCCAGGTCGTAACAACGCTGGATCCAGCACGTCAGGTCGGTTGGTCGCTGCGATAACAATCACACCCACACCAGACTCAAAGCCATCCATCTCAACCAGCATCTGGTTCAAGGTCTGTTCGCGCTCATCGTTACCCCCACCCACGCCTGCACCACGCTGGCGACCGACGGCATCGATTTCGTCGATAAAGATAATGCAAGGAGAATTCTTTTTAGCGTTTTCAAACATGTCGCGTACGCGAGCGGCGCCCACACCGACAAACATCTCAACGAAGTCTGAACCGGAAATGCTGAAAAATGGCACTTTTGCTTCGCCGGCGATCGCTTTGGCAAGCAGCGTTTTACCAGTACCGGGTGAGCCGACCATCAATACGCCACGGGGAATCCGTCCACCGAGCTTTTGAAATTTGGTAGGGTCGCGCAAAAAGTCGACCAACTCCTGGACGTCTTCTTTGGCCTCGTCGCAACCGGCCACATCAGCAAAAGTAATGGAGTTGGTTGCTTCGTCCATCATTTTGGCGCGTGATTTACCAAAACTGAAGGCTCCGCCTTTACCGCCACCTTGCATCTGACGCATAAAAAATACCCATACGCCGATCAGTAACAGCATCGGGAACCAGGAAACAAAAATGCTCATCAGCAATGAGGGCTCTTCGCGCGCCTTGCCGGAGACCTGTACACCTGCTTTCAGCAAGTCCGAGACCATCCAGAGGTCACCAGGTGAAGTCAGCGTGTAGGGGCGACCCGAGTCAGGTGTCACGTGCAGCACGTCACTCTGGACATCTACCTTACGAATTTTGCCGGATTTTGCATCATCCATGAACTGGGTGTAGCTCACGGTATCCTGCGGTTGCGAGCGTCCATCAAACTGTTTAAACACAGTAAACAGAACCAGTCCGATCACCATCCAGATCGCAACTTTGGAAAAAGAATTGTTCAAGGCCAATCTCCTGCCTGCCTTTCTGGCAAGCGAAATGCTAACAAGCGATAACCCTATAGGCCTAAAGGGTTTTTTCGCAATTGACTAGCTTACATTCTACCCTTCTTTAGAGGGAGGACCCGTACAAACACTCCATCTAACCGCCTGAGGCCAGACTACTTGGCGGACGGACGCTTCAGAGTGCGGGCAACCAGAAAGGTTTCAGAAGAGCGGAAACGAGAAGCTTTGGGTTTAATTTCAACCACTCGCTTAAAGTGCCGCTTAAAACTTTCAACAATCTGAGAAAACCCACTGCCATGAAACGCTTTTACGATAAGTGCTCCCTCAGGTTTGAGGTGTAAAAGCGCAAATTCAAGAGCCAGATCGACAACTTGTTGAATTCTTGCGGAATCCGCCAACCCGACGCCGGACAAATTGGGGGCCATATCTGACATGACCAGGTCGACAGGACAGCCTTCGAGTGTCTGATTGATCTGCTCGAGCACCTCGTCCAGACTGAAATCCCCTAAGATAAACTCAACACCCGCAATAGGCTCCATTGGCAGGATATCCAGAGCGACAATACGGCCGTCCACTACGCCAGCCTTACCTACCAGGCGCTCCCGGGCAACCTGTGACCAGCTACCGGGGGTTGACCCCAAGTCAACAATCACGTCTCCACGACGCATTAATTTCTCAGCATCGAGAATCTCAGTGAGCTTAAACGCCGCCCGGGCACGATAGCCCTTTTGCTGCGCTAATTTAACGAAAGGATCATTAATATGCTGCATGACCCATTCTTTTGAAAACTTGTTCTTAGCCATCCCGTACAATAACCCCTATGACTATTATGGAACTTACCCCTCGCGAGCGCGCTGCGCTGCGCGCTGCTGCCCATCCACTGAAGCCTGTCGTACTGATTGGCGACAACGGATTGACCGAGGCAGTGTTAAAAGAAATCGACCTCAACCTGTCGGCACACGAGCTCATTAAAGTTCGCGCAGGCACCGCTGATCGTGAAACACGTGATGCGCTGCTGGCGACGATCTGCGAAACGCTCTCGTGCGCCGCGGTGCACCACCTTGGCAAAATGCTAATCCTGTATCGCTATGGTTCGAAAGGTACCTACCTTAAGACCGAAAGCACAGCAGTGACTAACAAGCGTAAAGCCTCCGAGCCGCACACGCCTAAAAAACTCGCGGCCGCAGGCAAAAAATTAGAAAAACCCGCACGCCGTACCCGCGCTGAACGCGACGAAGAAGAAGTCTCCGAGCGTCCAAAAGTATTTAGCTCTGACCGCCCTGCACGTCCTAGCCTGCGCTCACCAAAAGGCAAGGACACTGCACACGGCATACCAGCCCGTCGTAGCGCCCTGTCACTGCGTGCCGGAGCGCGCCGTGGTGCCTTGGGCTCAACCGTTCGCAAGCGCGCGGCTGTTAAACGTTAATGCATTGAATCTTCAATACTCTGCGCGGTTTGAACCTTAAACCGCGCAGTCTCGCAATACGGAATCAATCAGATATATTTGATGCTGATGATTTCGTATTCACGGATGCCGGAGGGGGCTTTCACCTCAACCACATCACCTTCGTATTTACCGATCAGCGATCGAGCGACCGGGCTTGAAACCGAAATCAGATTGGCTTTGATATCTGCCTCTGCATCACCAACGATCTGATAAGTCACCTTATCACCCGACTCGAGATCTTCGATCTCAACGGTCGCTCCAAACACAGCACGACCATCTGCATCAATTGTGCTGGGTTCGATCAACTGTGCATTAGATAACGTACCATCGAGCTCACTGATGCGGCCTTCAATAAAGCCTTGTTTTTCTCGTGCAGCGTCATACTCAGCGTTTTCAGATAAGTCGCCCTGTGCGCGGGCCTCGGCAATCGCATTAATCACAGCAGGACGTTCGACGTGCTTCAAGCGGTGCAACTCGGCTTGCAAGCGCTCGGCCCCGCGCACGGTCAGAGGAATAGAAGACATAATGTTTTCCCAAAAAAAGCAAAACCCCGGCTCGGGTCGGAACCGGGGCAATCAACAAGCCTCTATTGTGAGGAAACTTTAGTTCAAATGCAAGCCAGAAAGAAAATCAGCCGCGGACTTAAAATGCCTGGGACGACGCTTTCAGGTCACGCATTAGCTAATAGCGATTGGTTTGTTGCTCAAACCAGGTAGAACGCGCTAGCATCTATAGGGAAATCCCTTATTTTCGCCAAAACATTAATAAATGTTCGTATACTAATAATCATCTTTTATACCCATCATCAAGCAGCCATCAAATATGAGTGCATTCCTCGAAGAGCGTGTTTTATCTGTCCACCACTGGACCGACCGCCTGTTTAGCTTCACCACCACTCGCGATCCAGCGCTACGGTTTAGTAACGGTCACTTTACGATGATCGGTTTGCGTATCAATAACAAACCGCTCTTGAGGGCCTACAGTATTGCAAGTGCCAACTACGAGGAAAGCCTCGAATTTCTGAGTATCAAGGTCGAAGATGGTCCGCTGACATCCAAACTCCAGCACATTCAGGTCGGCGACACGATTGTGGTGGGCCGCAAGCCAACCGGTACGTTGCTGATCGACTATCTGTTGCCCGCAAAACGTTTGTATATGTTTTCATCGGGCACAGGACTGGCACCTTTCATGAGCATCATCCGCGACCCCGAGACTTATGAAAAATTTGAAGAGGTCATCCTGGTTCACGGCGTTCGGGAAGTCGCTGAACTTGCCTACCATGACTACATCACCAAAGAACTCCCTCAGCATGAATTTCTGGGTGAGATGATTACGAAACAATTACGCTATTACCCGACGGTGACGCGTGAGCAATACCATCATATGGGTCGAATTACCGATCTGATCGAAAATGGTAAATTATTTACTGATCTGGGAGTCCCTGCTTTGGACCGCGAGCAGGACCGCATTATGATTTGCGGCAGTCCTGAAATGTTGCGCGACCTCAAGGACATTCTCGAACAACGTGGCTTTAATGAAGGTAACACTTCCAAGCCTGGTGACTTCGTGATTGAACGAGCCTTTGCTGAACAAAAATAAAATCTAAAGGATTCACCCTATGTTCACTGCACGATTGCTTATGACTGCAGCAGGTTTATTGATGGCCTTTGGTGCATCATCCGCAACCGTAACAGTGATCACCTCTTTTCCTAAAGAACTCACGGCCGCTTACAAAGCAGCCTTCGAAAAAATTAATCCGGATATCACGCTTGAAATTCTGAATAAAAATACAGTCGCTGGTATTTCCTTTGTCAGAGAATCCGGCATCGGACAGCGTCCGGAAATTTTTTGGGCAAGTGCCCCCGATGCTTTTGAAGTGTTAGCGCGTGATAACCTGCTTAGCTCTGGCGCCTCACTCAAAAACCCAAGCATCCCTGACAAGATCGGCAGCTATCCTATCAATGACCCACAAGGTATGTATCTCGGCCAGGCACTGGCGGGCTACGGGATCATGTACAACACACGCTATCTCAAAGCGCATAAGCTTGCTGCACCCAAACAATGGGAAGATCTGCTGAGCGCGCAATGGTTTGGTCATGTCGGGATCACGGCGCCCTCTCGCTCCGGCACGATGCACCTCACGGTAGAAACGATTCTTCAGGGTCAGGGCTGGGATGCGGGATGGAATAGTTTGTTGCGTATGTCAGGAAATAGTGCGGCGGTGACAGAGCGTTCCTTTGGCGTACCAGACGGAGTTAATAGTGGTCAGTTCGGAGCGGGGCCAGTGATAGATTTTTTTGGCCTTTCAGGGAAATACTCTGGGTTTCCCGTTGAATTCAATTACCCCCTCGATACCGCGATTGTGCCAGCAAATATTGCACTGATTGCTGACTCAAAAAATCCAGCAGACGCTAAAAAATTTATTTCCTTTGCGCTGAGCCAGGAGGGCCAGGAATTACTGCTCTCACCAAAAATATCGCGCCTGCCTGTACTGCCCTACTCGGACATGAAAGGCAAAGTGCCTGCCCAATATCCTGATCCGGCGGAATTGGCAGCGCGTAGCAAAGTACAGTTTGACACAGAGCTCTCCACACAGCGCTACTACATTGTCCAGACGTTATTTGATCAGACGATCACCTTCCGCTTGAAAGAATTACAGGCTGCAACGAAGGCGATCTGGGAAGCCGAGCGAAAACTCGGCTCACAAGTCTCAGGTCCAAAAGCCGAATTATTAAAAAAAGCAAAAACGCTGGCCTTCTCTCCGGTGATCAACGCCAAACAACTCAACGATGCTGAGTTTGTGAAAATTTTTTCAGCTAACAAAAAAGACGCTGAGGTCAATAAAGCCATCTCTCAGTTAGAAAGTGAGTGGAACACGCGCGCACGTGAAAACTATAACCAGGCACGCACCTTAGCCAACGAGGCCATGCGCCCATGAAACTACCCGCTGGGCCCGCACTAGCAGCCCTGTTGATCGTTTTATTGCTAGGGGTGTTTCTGGTGGTGCCGGTTGGAACAGTCTTCATCGGCGCCTTCATCAACTCAGATGGTACGCTTACCGCAGGGCACTTTGCTGCTTTTTTTAGCCAGCCACTCATGCAGGAAGCGTTTTTCAATAGCCTGTACGTCGCGGTGATGTCAGCCTGTTTTGCTTCACTGATTGCGGTTCCCCTTGCCTATCTGACCGTGCGGTTTGCCTTCAAGGGTGCACTCATTATCCAGACCCTGGGCGTGCTGCCCCTGATCATGCCGCCTTTTGTTGGGGCCGTTGCCTTGCAACTGATTTTTGGACGGACCGGCAGCATTAATCTGCTGCTTGATGAATGGTTCGACATCACAATCCCTGTGATGGAAGGTCTCAACGGAGTGATTTTTGTCGAGGCGCTCCACTACTTCCCCTTTATCCTGATGAACTTAACGGTTGCACTCAGAAATATCGATGGTGCGATGGAAGAAGCCGCACTCAATATGGGCGCACGTGGTCTGCGCTTGTTCAGACGTGTGATTTTCCCCTTAGCGCTACCGGGTTTTGTTGCTGGCATGGCGCTAGTTTTTGTCAAAGTTTTTGATGATCTCGGCACACCCCTGGTACTAGGAACAACCAATATGCTGGCGCCTCAGGCTTATCTGAGGATTACTCAAGTCGGCCTGGAAGACCCGATGGGTTATGTCATCAGCGTCATGATGATTGGATTTTCAATTCTTGCGCTCTGGTTGTCTGCGCGGGTGCTACAGGGTAAGGATTTTTCAACCACCCAGAAGGGTGGAAACTCACTCCAGCGTCGCCAACTAGGCCCCTTGCAGAGCATCCTCGCCTACACGTGGATCACGGTCGTGCTGTTATTGGTGCTCTCGCCTCATATTGGTGTGTTGCTGCTTTCGTTTGCAAGCGTGTGGAGCTTTGCCCCGCTGCCCGACGGATACACGCTCGCACACTATGCAACCGTCTTTGAAGACTCCCCAGGCATGATCACCAACACGTTGCTCTACTGCGGCCTGGCAGCGGGAATCGATGTCGTGTTTGGCACAACGATTGCCTACCTGATGTTACGCACCAGACTCAGTGCAATGAGATGGCTGGACTGGATTGCCTCGGCCGCACTAGCCGTTCCTGGCATTGTGCTGGCGATTGGATACTTGCGTACGTTTAAAAACGTAGCGATCCCAGGTACCGACCTCATGCTGACCTCGACCTGGGTATTGATCATGATCGCCTATGCCGTTCGACGTCTGCCTTATGCACTACGCTCTTGTGTCGCCTCATTACAGCAAGTTCATAGTTCGCTCGAAGAAGCAGCCCAATCGCTGGGGGCAACGCGACTGCGAACGATCCAGCGCGTCGTGATCCCACTCATGGTGGGGGGAATGCTGGCTGGTTTTGTCACGAGTTTTATCACTGCGGCTGTCGAACTATCCGCCACGATGATGTTAGTCACGAAAGAAAGTCAGGCTCCTATGAGCTACGGCATTTATCTTTACATGCAGAGTACCTCAGGGCGCGGGCCAGGTGCGGCTCTCGGCGTGCTGGCAGTTATTGCGGTTGCGCTCGGCACCTTCGCCTCCCACTGGCTGGTTGCGCGCCATAGCCATAGTAGTCAGCCATCCCATTCGCAGACAGGACCTGTCCAATGAAAAAAGTCAGCGTTGAATGTCGCAATATTTCTCTGTCCTATGGGGCAACAGATATCCTGAAAGACATCAATATCAAAATTGAGCCCGGTGAATTTTTCGCGCTGCTAGGTCCCTCCGGATCTGGTAAATCGACACTACTCAGACTGATCGCCGGCTTTAATCAGGCACGCCAGGGACAGTTACTGATTGATGGCACAGACTTTGCCACAGTTCCCCCATGGGAACGCCACATTGGAATGGTATTTCAGAGTTATGCCTTATGGCCGCATATGAACATCTGGGATAACGTCGCATTTGGTTTAGTCGAACGCCGCGTACCACGCGATGAACTCAAAAAACGTGTTCAGGCCGCGCTTGAGTTAGTGGATTTAGCTGCTTATGCAACACGCAAACCCAATCAACTCTCTGGCGGACAACAGCAGCGCGTCGCTTTGGCACGGACGATCGTCATTGAACCCCAGGTCTTGCTTCTGGACGAACCGCTTTCGAATCTGGATAAAAATCTGCGTATTCAAATGAGGCAAGAATTACTCTCTTTGCAGCGCAGGCTGGGCATCACAACAATTTTTGTCACGCATGATCAAGAAGAAGCCATGACAACGGCGGATCGTATGGCTATTCTCAATCATGGCGTTGTGCAACAAATCGGTACGCCAACAAAATTGTATGATTTCCCCGACAATCACTTCGTCGCAAATTTTGTCGGCACCATGAATAATCTGAAGGCTCAGATTAGAGAGGCCAATGCAGAAACGATCACCATCGGTATCGGACAAAGTCCATCGATTGAAATCTCGCGTAAAAATATTGCTGCGATTCCTGTGGATAGTCTGACTCAGGGATCTACTGTCAGTGCGAACTGTCGGCCGCATCACATCAGGATCGAACGTGAAGCGCCGGCAGAATCCTTAGACCGTGCATGGATTTCAGGTACAGTGCGTTCCAGTGAGTTCCTCGGAGAATTCACGCGTTATCTCATCCAGACAGCGTCTCAGATGGTCACCGCTGACCACCCTCACCGGGCAGGTCAGCCCGTTTGGCCAGTGGACTGTCCAGTCGCAGTGGGTATCGACATACAACAAATTCGAATAATGGAAGCATCGCATGACTGAAATCTGGGTAGTTCGACACGGTGAAACCCCATGGAACACGGTTCGTCGCGTTCAGGGCTGGGAAGACATCGAGCTCAATGAAATCGGCATCAGTCAGGCGCAGGCACTGGGTCGCCACCTGGCTGAGAAAACCCAAACGTCCCACCCGATCGATGCAATCTACTCGAGCGATCTCAAACGCGCATACGTCACAGCCAACATCATTGGTACATCGCTCGGACTGACACCCCAAATAGAAAAAGGGGTGCGTGAAAGAAACTTCGGCGTGCTACAAGGTCTGATTTTCCACACGATGCATGAACACCAGCCCGAGGCTGCAAAAATTTGGGCAAGCCGTGATCCTGAGGGTGTTATTCCTGAAGGCGAAACACTGGGTACCTTTCACCATCGCGTCGTGCAGGCGATTAACCAGATTGCAGCCCGCCATATCGGTCAACGTGTGATGGTAGTGAGTCATGGCGGTGCGATGGATATCATCTGGCGTCACGCCAGCCAGCTTAGCCTGCAAGCAGAGCGTCAGACGCCAATCGTCAATACCAGCGTCAACCGCATCTCAGTGTCGGATACGGGGTGGAAAATTATTGACTGGGGTGATGTCAGTCATCTGAATAGCTCTTCACTGGATGACGTGACAGCCTGATCAGTGAAACTGTCGCGCGGCGTGCTAATCGCGCGATTTTCTTGGTTTACGTGGTGCATTCACCGCCAGACGATCGTAAAGCCAGTCCGGCAATAAACGCATCAGCTTGGCCACCACGCCCATCTGCCAAGGTATGACCCGATAGGAACACTGACGCTTGATCACACCTGCAGCGCGCAGCGCGAAATCGTCCGCAGCCATCAGGAAAGGCATCTTGTAAGGGTTTTTTGCAGTCATTTCGGTGCGGATATAACCTGGCGCAATGGTGACAACACCCACTCCCATCGGTTTGAGTTCCAGTCGAAGACTTTCACAATAGGTTGCCACAGCAGCTTTTGAAGCGCTATAAGCGCCCGCCCCTGGCAAGCCTCTGACACCTGCGACGCTTGCGATGCCAACCAGCGTACCCTTGCCACGTTCAATCATCCCTTGTATGAAGGGCTCGAAAGTCGAAACAGTCGCCATCACATTTGTATCAAAAATAGACTGAAATACAGCGAAGTCATCCGTCTGTTCTGTGAGTGTGCCGGCACTGATCCCTGCACTCGCGATCACGACATCAACCTGACCGACCTTGTTTATAAAATCACAGGCAGCATGGTGGAGAGCCTTTCGATCGCAGACATCAAGCACATAGACATGGTGTGAACCTGGAAGAGCATTCACCAAGGCCTGCAGACGATCCGCCCGGCGCGCGACCAATCCAAGGCTATGCCCTTGTGCCGCGTACAACCGGGCAAGAGCCTGGCCCAGACCACTACTCGCACCCGTAATAAAAATAGCCATTAGTTCGCTTTGGCGCCAGATTGACGGACGATTTGTTCCCATTTCACCATTTCAGTCTGGTTGTACTTGGCAAACTCAGCAGGCGTTGAGCCAACGGGTTCAGCCCCCATGCCAGCATATTGCTCAATAACGTTTTGCTTTTTTAAGGCCAGACTGGCTGCAGCCGAGAGTTTTTCAACAATCGCAGCAGGCGTACCTTTAGGCGCCCAATAGCCATACCACGTAGCAATATCAAAACCCGGATAGCCTGATTCAGCAATGGTTGGTAACTCTGGCAAGGCTTTTGCGCGCGAGAGAGTCGTGACGGCAATCGCTCGGAGTTTGCCTGCCTTGATGAAAGGCATCGCAGACGGCATCGAATCAAACATCAACTGTATCTGCCCGCCAACCAGATCAGCCAGCGCGGGTGAACTTCCCTTGTAGGGAACATGTTGCATTTCAATACCCGCTGCCATCTTGAATGACTCGCCTGCGAGCTGCTGGGCAGACGCGTTACCGGATGAGCCGAAATTTAATTTTCCTGGATTTTTACGGCCATATTCGACCAGTTCTTTAACCGACGTGACAGGCAGACTGGTCGGCACAACCAGTACCAGTGGCACGGCGGCCAGCTGGGTGATTGGCGTGAAATCCTTCAACGCATCGAAACGCATATCAGGATAAACAAAGGGATTAATGACATGTAATGACGCGTTGGCAAGAATGGTGTAGCCATCTGGTTCTGCACGCGCCACCATTTCTGCACCAATCATGCCACTGGCACCGGGACGATTGTCAGCCACGACAGACTGTCCGAGCGTCGCACTCATCTCGGCTGCGACCACCCTGGCTGTCAGATCGGTCGGCCCACCTGGGGGATAAGGAATCACCATCCGGATTTGCTTGTTTGGATACGCTGCAGGCTGAGCATAGGCATGCGTGAACACGGCTGCACCCAAAGCCATCACGGCGGTGGCCCGAATAGCCGTCACCATTGATATAAATTTCATACGCTGCGATCTCCTGAATATAGATTTTTTAATTATTAACTTGCTTGCAACACGACACCTGAGGCGATCAGCTGCTCAATCTGCGAGGCGGATACACCTGATTGCTGAAGAATCTTAATCGAATCCTCTCCAATCCTGGGGGCAGAGTGCACCTTGCGCTGATGTGGGTGTGTAGGGAGTCCGATGTAAGGTAACAC
>CANCRX010000061.1 GCA_947380655.1 Alcaligenaceae bacterium
GCCTCTGATTTCACATTGAGTAAGACGCCACCGATTTCTGATTTGTGAAGAATATCGGGTGAGAGGATTTTCATGACAACGGGATAACCGATTTCCTGAGCGGCCTGGACGGCGATGTCAGCTGAAGTACAGACGCATTCAGGCGCGGACGTGATGCCGGCTTGCGCCAGAAGCTCTTTGGCCTGAGCTTCACTCGGTGTTTCTTTTGGTAGAGAGAACGCTGGAATCTGAGGTGCGGATAAGCTCGGCGCCTTGGCAAAGGCCTCACCAAAACGACCCATCGCCTCGATTGCGATGACGGCCCGTGCAGGATCTTCAAATACGGTGAAGCCGTCCCTTTCGTATTCGCGAATTTGCTCTCGTGAGGCCATCAGAGACAATACAAAGATGCAGTCCGGATATTTAGCCCGGACAATTTTTAATTGTTCGCGCAGACGCGGCGCAATGCTAGGCGCACCACCTGTATAAGTGAAAAATCCAAGTATGGAGGAGTAGCCACCTTCTTCGATCAATGCATCTGTAAAGGTGTTGATCAGTGACATCTCATTCAAATACTGTGCGGTGACATCGACTGGGTTTCGCGGCGCCGCGAAAGGTAATAGTTTAAGCAAACGTTCTTGCGAGGCGAGCGGCATCTCTGGCATGGGTAGGCCTACCGCCTCGGCTGCATCAGAGATCACCACACCTGCCCCGCCACTAACTGTAATCACGCCTAAGGTATTGTTGACTGGAAACACGCCGCGCGTTGCGAGTCTGGCGATATCGAGCATTTGCTCGGTGGATTGCGCACGCACAACCCCCATCTCCTTGAGAACCGCATCGGTGACTTGATCATCACCCGCGATCGATGCAGTATGAGATTGCGCTGCAGCACTGCCGACAGCGCTACGGCCTACTTTCATCATGACCACGGGTTTGCGGGCACGACGGGCAGCGTCAAGCCCGGCGATCAGACTCGGTGCTTCTTTGATCCCCTCGGAATACATCATAATTACACGTGTTTCAGGATCTGCTACCACCATCTGTAGCATATCGCCGACCGTGAGGTCAGCTTCGTTTCCAGTCAGGATAATGGCCGACAAACCGATATCGTTGGCTGTGGCGACCGCCATTAAGTGCGCGCCATAGGCTCCGGATTGGCTGATGATTGCAACACCGCCTGCTTTCGGGAATCCTAACTCGACCCCCGTTGCGAATGAGCCATAAAAATGATTGCAAGGATTAATGAGTCCTAACGAGTTCGGACCGATTAGCCGCATACCATGGGCATGGGCAACATCGACTAGTTTTTGTTGGGCGGCCGCACCTTCGGGGCCTGTTTCAGCAAAACCGGCACTAAATAGAATGGCGGCTGCACAGCCACGCTCAGCAAGTGCGGTGACGTTTTCCAATGCGGCACTCGCAGGGACAATGACGATTGCCAAATCAGGCGTTTCAGGTAGAGCCGCCACCGAGGGGTAGCTTTTGACTCCCTGAACCGTTTCGCGATTTGGGTTGACCGGATAAATCTTACCTAGGTAGCCCTGGCTCAACATGTAAGAAATTGGTCGCCCTCCGATACGCAGCGGGTCGTCTGAGGCACCAATAACAGCGACAGATTGAGGATTTAAGAGCTTGGAAAGGCGCGCGGGGTCGTTGGGGCGGTTACGTTCAATCGTCATGATTTTGTTTTGTCTCGAATTTATATCGAATGTTTAATAAATATTACCCTGCGCAGCTCAAGCAGATATAAACTTTATAAAAATCTGATGGAGACCAGTCATGAATAAACCAAGTCCAGAGTTTGATAGTTTATTGCCCCCCTTAGCGCTGAACCGCCGAGGCTTTTTGACCACTTCTCTTGCTGGAGGATTCACTCTTGCAGCGGGTCCGATCATGGCCCAAACGGTCATTACAACCAATACAGACGGCCTGACCGCAGGCGAAGTCAAAATCCCTGTTGCCGATGGTAGTATCCCTGCATACCGCGCAGCACCTGCCGGTAAAACCAATCTGGGTACAGTTCTGGTCGTTCAGGAAATTTTCGGCGTGCATGAGCACATGAAAGATGTGTGCCGCCGTTTTGCAAAACTCGGTTATCTGGCGATCGCGCCAGAGCTTTACGCGCGCCAGGGTGACCCATCCAAGTACACAGAAAATGCAAAACTTTTTGCAGAAATCGTCAACAAGGTCCCTGATTCACAAGTGATGAGCGACCTGGATGCGACCGCCAAGTGGGCTGCTGCCAATGGCGGTGATTCAAAGCGATTAGCGATTACGGGATTCTGCTGGGGTGGCCGTATTGTCTGGCTATATTCAGCGCACAACCCAAACTTAAAAGCAGGTGTGGCCTGGTATGGAAGAATGGTGGGCGACGCCGACGCAATGAAGCCTCAACATCCTGTTGATATCACTGCCAAAATGAATGCGCCAGTTTTAGGCTTATATGGCGGGGAGGACGCAGGCATACCGGTTTCGACAATTGATACGATGAAAGCGGCACTTGAAAAAGGCTCCGCAGCGGCTAAAGCCTCTACATTTATTGTGTATCCAAAAGCGCCTCATGCTTTCCATGCAGATTACCGACCAAGCTATCGGGAGACCGAAGCAAAAGACGGCTGGAATCAAGCCCAGGCCTGGTTTAAAAAGTATCTTTAATCGAGAGTATGCGAGCTTGCTATATTTGAAATAAATAAAAAATGACTGAAATTCGATCAGCTTTGTGGCAGATCGAATTTCAGTGACATCGAGTATTTCATTTTCTTGTGTGGAAACGTTGTGATGGTTACGAGCATCAGCGTTTCCTTTTCGCCATAATATTTGCGTGTGATCACAAGCCCGGGAGAGCCTGGTTTGAGTTTGAGCGCACGGGCTGTCTCACCACTAATGGGCGTGGCTGAGAATTCTTGCTTGACTTCAATGATGCGTTTGCTGAATTTTTGTTCAATCAGCAGTGAGAGAGGGAGTTTTACTTTGCCGACATCACTACCGACTGCAGAATAATCAGGGTGTACAAACACATCAGAGTAAGCAACGGGAGCGTTTTGGCCTTCGAGTAGTTTGACCGCAATAATCCTGAGCCATTCATCGTTTGCCTTGCACTCAAGCATTTCGGCATTGCGTGCGCCCACTCTTTGCATTTTCACCATCTTGACTTGTAATATTGCGTGCTTGATGTATTGAAACAAGTCTGACAGCTGTGAAATTTGCTGGGTATAGCGTGTCGTTGCTTTAGTGGTTTCGACTCGCGTACCGACACCTGCACGACGGGAAACAATGCCGCCCTCATTGAGCATGCGAATCGCTTCGCGAATGGTATGACGACTCACGTCGAACTGCTGGCATAACTCAACTTCAGGTGGGAGCAGCGTCCCGACAGGATACAGACCATCACGGATTTGTTGCATCAGGGCAGCGTAAACCGCCTTGTAACGTGGCGCATTGGACTCGTCGGTCGCGTCAGTATTTGTTTTTCTCATGCGCACATCCTCTCACAATCTTTGCTTCGTATTCAATCATTTTTATTTATGCACAAATAGATTGACAAAATTTTTACGAAGCGTAAAGTAAATGTACGTACATTATATGTCCGTACATTTGGACTGACAAACTTTTTCTGATTGGGAGTGCACATGAGCAAACTTTTTGCATTGGTTGCATCGGCAGCAATGATGGCGGCAGTCGCTACAAACGTATCGGCTCAGCAAAAACTGGTCGTAGCGGGTTACGGCGGATCGTTCGAAGACATCATGCGCAAGGATATCTTTCCACCGTTTGAAAAGAAACACGGCGTTAAGATTGATTTCGTTGCGGGAAACTCGACAAACACAATCGCAAGATTGCAGGCTCAAAAAGGCAATCAGGAGATTGATGTTGCGATTGTCGACGATGGCCCAATGTATCAGGCAATCGCATTAGGGTTCTGCGCGCCAATCAAAGGCATGCCCGTTGATGATATTTACGCAACCGCACGCTACAAGGACGATAAAGCCGTTGGTCTCGGAATCGTTGCTACCGGAATCATGTACAACAAAAAGATTTTTGCAGAAAAAGGCTGGGCTACTCCGACCTCCTGGAAAGATCTCGCTGATCCAAAATTTAAAAACCTCGTTGTCATTCCTCCCCTGAATAATACCTATGGCCTGCACGCGGTCGTAGAGTTTGCCCGCGAGGGTGGAGGCGGCGAAAAAAATATTGATCCAGGATTTAAAGCGTTTAAAGATAAGGTTGGGCCGAATGTACTGGTCTATGAGCCCTCACCCGGTAAGATGACGGAATTGTTCCAGAGTGGTCAGGCTGTTATTGGTGTGTGGGGCACAGGACGCGTGAAATCCTTTGCAGATACAGGGTTTCCTGTAGGGTTTGTATACCCACAGGAAGGTGCGTACGCACTGCTCGCCTCGGCCTGCCCTATCGCAAAACCCAATACCAATCCGTTGGCACAAGAGTTTGTGAATTATTTGCTGACGCCGGAAATTCAGGCCAAGATGGGTACGGAATATGGTTATGGACCCGTCAATAAAAAAGCAGTCATTACTGACGATAAAAATGTACCGATGCCGATCGGCAAGCGTGCGGCTGATTTGATCGTTGTCGACTGGGATACGATTAATAATAATCGTGACGCCTGGAACAAACGCTGGACACGGGAAATCGAGCGTTGATCGCTGCAATCGGGTAAGGTTTTATCCTGTCGCTGGGCCGTGGAGTCTGAATGAGTTATCTAGTCATTAATAATTTAACCAAACGCTATGGCAGCAGCGCAGCGGTAGATGGTCTTAATCTCGAAATTAAGCAGGGAGAATTTATCTCCTTGCTTGGACCGTCTGGCTGTGGCAAAACGACAACCCTGCAAATGATCGCAGGGTTTGTCGAACCCACTGCTGGCAGTATTATTTTGAATGGACGAGACCTAAACAATATTCCAGCTAACAAGCGCGGATTAGGGATTGTGTTTCAAAATTACGCCCTCTTTCCCCATATGACGTCAGCGCAAAACGTGGCCTTTGGTCTGGAAATGCAAGGAGTAGGTAAAGCAGAGTGTGCCGACCGTGTAGCGGATACGTTAAAACTAGTTGGTTTGGCACACCTGGCGGATCGCTATCCTGCAAGGATGTCTGGCGGACAACAACAACGGGTTGCGTTAGCGCGTGCACTGGTGATCAAGCCTGCCGTCTTATTGCTTGATGAGCCTTTGTCGAATCTGGATGCAAAACTTCGCGAAGAAATGCAGCTTGAATTGCGCAGCATCCAGCGCAGCATTGGAACGACAACGGTACTTGTGACACACGACCAGTCTGAGGCGCTTGCCCTGTCGGATCGCATTGTTGTGATGAACCAGGGACGAGTCGAGCAGATCGCGGAGCCGTATGCCGCCTACGAACAACCTAATTCTGAGTTTGTGGGTGGGTTTTTAGGTAAAGCAAATATTTTTCAAGTGCATGCAGAGCCAACTGCATCGGTTCCCTCAGTCCGCATTGCCGAGGCGTTAATTGCTTTGGAAGGCGAGCCTATGCCTACTGCGAGCGTGATCGTGCGGCCGGAGAAAATTTTATTTTCATCCGCTCAGCCCTCAGCATTGCCAGGCACTATGAAAACACGTGTGTTTCAAGGTAACCACTGGCTCTGTCAGGTGCAGACGTCGGTAGGTGATGTGCTCGTGATCAGGCAGAATGATGGCGAACCTGTTGCGGCCGAAGGTTCAGTCGTGCATTTACGCTGGCGCGCACAGGATATGCGTCCAGTTGGCCCCGCAGTCTGAGCGGCGTCTGCATCATGATCAAACCATCACAAGCCCCCTGGTTGCTCAGCGCACCTGCGCTGACGCTGTATGCAACATTTTTAGTTGCACCGCTTGCCAGTGTATTGTTGATCAGTTTTTTTAATTTTGAGTTTTATGGTGGGATCCAGCTTTCGTTCACACTGAAAAACTATATTGAAATTTTGACTGATGGTTATTACTACGAGGTGTTTGCGCGGACGTTTGGCGTAGCGTTAGCCGTCACGATTGCGTGCGTGATTCTGGGGACTGCAGAGGCCTATGTGCTCAGTCGCATGCGTAACCCATGGAAAGGCCTTTTTCTGATGGTTGTTCTTGGCCCGTTACTCATTTCGGTCGTGGTGCGCACACTGGGCTGGGCTTTGCTGTTTGGCTCTACAGGTTTAATTAGCAAAAGCTTGCAAGCGCTGGGCCTAGCCTCAGGTCCTGTCAGTTTGATGTATACGAACCTGGGCGTTGGTATCGCACTGACCCACGTGATGGTGCCTTTTATGGTGATTTCTGTCTGGGCTTCGTTACAGAAAATTAATCCCTCTACCGAAGCTGCTGCGTTGTCACTTGGTGCAAGTCAGTTCACAGTGATTCGACGCGTGATTGTGCCGCAGGTAATGCCAGGGATATTGTCGGGTGCGATCATGGTGTTTGCGATGTCAGCCAGTGCATTTGCTACCCCAGCTATTGTGGGAGGTCGCCGTCTTAAAACCGTTGCGACGGCTGCCTATGATGAGTTTCTGAATACTCTGAATTGGCCGTTGGGTTCCGCGTTGGCAGTGCTTCTGCTGATCGCAACAATCATTGTGCTGATTTCAACCAATCGATTGATCGAACGCCGTTATGGCGCGGTCTTTAACTAAGGGGCTGAATCATGTATCTGCGAAACGGCCCGATTGGCATAGTGTTTCACACAATATTCATTTTGTTCATCCTGGCACCCTTGGTGATGGTATGTGCGGTGGCGTTCACAGGAGATGGTTTTATTTCATTGCCATCGAACGGGTTATCGCTCAGGTGGTTTAAAGCCATTCTGAATAATCCGCGTTTTATCGATGCCTTTTTCTTCAGTCTGGGACTTGGCTTTTTGTCAGCAAGCTTTGCAATTGTATTTGCCATCCCTTCTGCATTAGCACTTGCGCGATTTCGTTTCCCCGGACGCGAAGCGCTCATGGCCTTTTTTCTCTCCCCGCTGATGATTCCCCATATCGTACTGGGATTGGCATTCCTTAAATTTTTTACGACAGTAGGTGTGGCCGGTACCTATTTCGGTTTGGTCGTAGCGCATATTGTTGTCGTGATTCCCTATGCCTTACGTTTAGTACTGTCCTCGGCAACAGGGCTGGATCCTTCGCTTGAACGCGCCGCACTGTCGCTCGGCGCTACACCATGGATTACTTTTCGCAGGATTGTCCTTCCCTTGATCATGCCGGGTGTTGTGAGTGGCTGGGTCATTGCTTTTATAACAAGTTTTGATGAGTTAACGATGTCGATCTTCATCGCCTCGCCTTCGACTACAACGTTA
This sequence comes from Alcaligenaceae bacterium, assembly GCA_947380655.1. Taxonomy (GTDB): domain Bacteria; phylum Pseudomonadota; class Gammaproteobacteria; order Burkholderiales; family Burkholderiaceae_B; genus Zwartia. The sequence goes on from CANCRX010000061.1 coordinate 7,275, forward strand.
CCCGTCAGAATTTTCCTACATATCGAAGACACGATTGACCCCTTAGTGACGGCGGTATCCGCTTCATTAATTTATATGACGATTATTGCGATCTTTATTCTGGATCGACTGGTCGGACTTGAAAAACTATTTGTTGGTAAGGGACGCGCATGAGCGAAATAAAAAAAGATGTGAACCCTGTGGGTGATCTGCCTGCACCACGTCCGAGGCATCATAAAGGTGTTTATGATGCATTGGTTATTGGCGGTGGCTTAGTGGGCTCAGCAGTTGCCTTTGGCTTACGTCAAAAGGTCGATCACGTTGCCGTGCTCGATGAGGGTGATATTGCCTTTCGCGCATCGCGTGGCAACTTCGGTCTGGTTTGGGTTCAAAGTAAAGGCATGGGTATGCCGGCATACGGGCATTGGACCATGTCATCGCAACAGTTATGGCCAGAACTCGCCGGGTTATTGCAGAACATCACCGGTCTTGAAGTCGGGCTGGAACAAAAGGGCGGTCTGCATCCGGTGCTGACGGATCAGGAATACGAAGAGCGTATTAAGTTCATGACGACCCTGTTGTCGCAGCCAGGCATGGTGCAGTACGACTGGAAAATGCTGGATCGCAAAGAGTTGATGGATCTTGTACCGGGGATTGGGCCTGAGGTGCGCGGTGCAACCTGGACCTCAGTGGATGGCGTGGCAAACCCACTCAAAATGCTCCGCGCGTTGCATACGGCCTTTGATCGCCAGAACGTGGATTATCTGCCCTTGCATCCTGTGGGTGATATTGAACAAAAAAATGGTGTGTTTGAAATGACCACACCGCACGGTGTGATTAAGGCTCATAAAGTTGTGCTCGCTTCGGGATTGAATAATCAGAAGCTTGGAGAAAAGGTCGGCCTGGCCATTCCAGTGCGACCACAACGCGGTCAGATCGTTGTGCTGGAACGGACACGCCGGATGCTGCACACGCCATTTAGTACGCTCAGACAAATGGATGAAGGTACCTGGTTAATTGGTGATTCACAAGAGGAAGCTGGTTATGTGGATGGCATCGTAGGTTTGCCTGTGCTTGCCACGCTCGCTGATCGCGCGGTACGCACCATGCCTGCTCTCAAAGACGTCCGTGTCGTGCGCTCCTGGTCAGCCCTGCGTGTGATGTCTAAAGATGGTTTTCCAATTTATGAGCAGTCTCAAAGTCACCCCGGTGCCTTTGTTGCGACGTGTCATAGCGGCGTGACCCTTGCTGCCGCGCATGCCTTGCGTATCGCTCCCATGGTGATTGAGGGCGCATTGCCTGAGGTCATGTCCCCATTTTCGACTCGGAGGTTCCATGTTCAACAGGCTGCCTGAAACACAACAGGCCGTAGCGAATCGGCCGATTAATCTGACGATTAATGGCCTTGCTGTTCAATGCCGCGAGGGCGATAGCGTAGCCGCTGCGATGATCGCAGCAGGCATTAACGCGTGTCGCGATACGGCAGTTAAAGAAGTCCCACGTGGCCCATTTTGCATGATGGGTGTCTGTTATGACTGTTTGGTGATGATCGATGGACAGCCTAATCAGCAAGCCTGCATGACACGGGTACGCGCGGGTATGGAAATTCAACGTCAGCTGGGTGCGCGCGAGGTGCAACCATGATTGAAATTACACAGTGCGACTTATTGATTGTTGGAGCAGGTCCGGCGGGTCTGGCTGCTGCAACGACTGCAGCAAACCTAGGTATTCAAACCCTATTGCTTGATGAACAACAGGCACCAGGGGGTCAAATCTACCGATCTATCACTGAAACGCCGGTGCAGAATCGTGCGATTCTTGGTGAGGATTACTGGCACGGCGCCTCGTTAGTTGAGCCCTTTAAGCAATCGGGAGCCCACTATCAGCCAGGTGCAACCGTTTGGGCAATCGCCAACCATACCGCTCCAGATGCAGTAGAGGGTTTTGAGGTTGGCTATTCAGTCGCCGGCCAAGCGCGCATGTTGCATGCCAAACATATTTTGCTCGCGACGGGCGCACAAGAGCGCCCATTTCCTATCCCCGGCTGGACATTGCCTGGCGTGATGACAGCGGGTGCGGCGCAAATTCTGTTGAAATCTTCAGGCATGGTCGCGGGTCAGCGCACCGTTCTGGCAGGGTGCGGCCCATTGCTTTATCTGGTGGCGTGGCAGTATCTCAATGCAGGGATTGCCGTTGAGGCAATATTGGATACCACGCCCTCTGGTCGCCTGACTAAAGCACTCCCACGTGCGTGGGGATTTTTGCGTTCACCATATTTGGCCAAAGGCCTCAAGCTCTTACGTGAAGTCAACGCTCGTGTGCGCATCATCAAGGGTGTTACTGCGCTTGAGGCCTTGGGTGAGGGCATGCTTGAAAAGGTTCGCTACACAGCGGGTGGTAAAACCGAGACCATAGCGATCGATCAGTTGTTACTGCATCAAGGCGTTATCCCAAACATGAATCTGGCGCAGGCTGCCGGGGTTGAGCAGCAATGGAATAAATTGCTTTTATGTTGGGAGCCGCGCGTCGATGCGTGGGGCAATACCAATGTTGAGCGGCTGAGTGTCGCGGGCGATGGGGGGGGTATTGCAGGAGCGCTCGCTGCAGAAAACAGTGGACGTATTGCCGCCTATGAAGCTGCCATGCAATTAGGAGCGATTGTTACAGGGCAGCGAGATGCACAGAGTGCGCCAGCCCGCGCACAACTTGAGCGTGCTGTGCGGGGACGTGAGTTCTTCGACACGTTATATCAGGCGCCAGATCAATTCAGAATGCCGACAGGCGATACCGTGGTGTGTCGCTGTGAAGAAATCACGGCGAGTCAGGTGCGTGAGACTGTCAAGCTGGGTTGCCCAGGACCGAACCAGATGAAATCCTTTTTGCGTTGTGGCATGGGTCCTTGTCAGGGACGATTCTGTAGCGTGACCGTCACTGAAATGATCGCACAAGAACGTGGCGTTTCAGCCGAAGAAGTCGGTCACTACAGATTGCGCTTCCCGACTAAACCACTCACACTCGGTGAGTTGGCAGCACTGCCTCAGACGGACGACTCTCGCAAAGCTGTGATCCGCATGAAAAAGCCGGTTTGATAAATTGATGAATGATTTAAAACTATTCGTTGTGTTTCACGTATGACAAGCATGCCCTCTGCATACACCGCCCCAGTCATCATCATCGGTGGCGGTTTGCATGGCAGTTCCACAGCTTTGCATCTCGCACGTGCGGGGATTCCAGCGCTCATACTTGAAAAAAATTATATCGGACGCCATGCATCTGGCGTCAATGCCGGTGGCGTGCGAACCCTGAGCAGGCATCTCGCAGAAGTCCCCTTGTCATTGGCCTCACGAGAAATCTGGTTGCGAATCAAAGACTGGGTCGATGATGATTGTGGTTTTGATCAGAATGGCCAGATGCGTGTGGCAGAAAATGAAACGGATGTGGCGACTTTACGTGCCAGACAACAGACCATGCTGGACCACGGCTTTACGCACGAGGAGTGGATCGAGTCCGACGAGATTTGTTCGATGATTCCTGCCATCACTCCCTCTATCCAGGGTGGTTTAATTGTTCGTGGGGACGGTTCGGCGGACCCCTACCGTACGACGCGCGCGTTTCGCTTTAAAGCACAGAGCCTGGGTGCGCGCGTGATGGAAGGTATTACTGTTCAGACCATCACACATGAAACCAGTCAATGGCGAGTCGAGACGGATCAGGGCGTATTCACGGCCCCTGTTCTAGTAAATTGTGGGGGAGCCTGGGCGGACAAGATCGCCACCCAGATGGGTGAACCCGTCCCGTTGGAACCCGTGGGGCCCATGATGCTTGTTACAACACGCATGCCGCATTTCTTAGATCCTGTTGTATTAGGTACGGGTCGAGCGTTGTCATTCAAACAGCGTGCAAACGGTACGGTATTGATTGGCGGTGGACGCCTGGCCTGGGTTGATCGGGACCGAGACTGGAGCGAACTGGATTTCAGGCAGTTAGGTGAAGGCGCACGTACTGTATGTGATTTATTTCCTCATATGAAAGATGCGGTCGTGAGCCGTGGCTGGGCGGGGATTGAGGCCAGCATGCCTGACGGTATTCCTGTCATCGGTCCGAGCAGTACCGAGTCAGATCTTTATCATGCGTTTGGTTTTTCAGCGCATGGTTTTCAGTTAGGCCCGATTGTCGGGAAAATCACCGCAGATTTAATTACTCAAGGTAAGACTGATTTACCCATCTCGCCCTTTTCTATCTCGCGCTTTCAATAAACAATTCATTTATATCGGAGATTTAGTATGAGCAGCATTATCAGACAAGATTCCAATGCAAGGTTAAGCCGCATCGTTACCCATGGCGATACCGTTTATGTTGCGGGCGTGACCTCAAGTACCCCTGGTGATATCGTTACACAGACCAGAGACGTTCTGGCAAAAATTGATGGGTATCTGGCCAGTGCCGGATCAGATAAAAGACATTTGCTTTCCGTACAGATTTGGTTAAAAAATATAGATGCAGATTTTGCGGGGATGAATAGTGTCTGGGCTGAGTGGGCGCCTGCTGACGCCTTACCAACACGCGCGACTTGCGAAGCAAAACTCGCTGCACCTGATTTACTCGTTGAAATTATCGTGACTGCTGCTAAAAAATAACAGGTTCAATCAAAATGAAAATTGCCTTTATCGGGTTGGGTCGTATGGGTTGGCATATGGCAGCGCATTTGTCGCGTAATGGTCATACGCTGGCTGTTTGCGATGCCGCCCCGGGCGTAGCAGAAAAATGGGCTGCTGAGTTCGGTGGCAAGGCTGCGCGCGATGTTGCGCAGGCAGTTAAAGGCTGTGAGGTTGTTTGTAGCTCACTGCCCGCGGATCCAGAGCTGCGTGTCGTTTGGGATGCTGCCTTTACCCTGTTAGAGGCAGGTGCAGTATGGCTTGATCATTCCACGACCTCTGCTGAAATTGCTCGGGTGCTGGCTGCGCAAGCAAACGCTGCAGGTCGATCCTTTATTGATGCGCCGGTATCGGGCGGCACAGTCGGTGCCGAGAAAGGTAATCTCGCTGTCATGGCTGGCGGAGACGAGCGCGGATGGGCGATCGCGCAAAAGGTTGTGAGCGCGTATGCTGCGCGCGCCAATTTGATTGGTGGACCCGGCGCAGGCCAACTCACCAAGATGGCAAATCAGATTTGCGTAGCAGGTGTTGGTCAGGCTCTCGCAGAGGGCTTGAGCTTTGCTGAAAATGCTGGTCTGGATCCAGAGAAGGTGCTTGAGGTGATGCTCAAAGGCTCCTCGACATCCTGGATGATGGAAAACCGTTCGCAGGCCATGATTGCCGCGAAGTACGATTTTGGCTTTTCAACCACCTTGATGCGCAAGGATCTCGCACTGGTGCTGGACGAGGCGCGACGTGCAGATGCCTCTTTGCCCGTCACGGCACTGGTTGCTCAACTGCTCTCTGATGTATCGAAAATGGGTGGTGCAAGCTGGGACTGGTGCAGCCTGATGGAGCGGCAGCGTAAAGTTTTTAAATCCTGATTACAAAGGCTTGGTGGCTACCATGTCTACCAAAGCCGACATGCCTTGGTGGCGTGCGCCTTCGCTCAACGAAGCATCGTATTCTTCAACAAATTCGATATTCATCTTGCTGAATTCTTCATGTATCAGGGGGATGGTGTAAAGGTTGTCTGCGTCTTTAGGTCCGCCGGTATTGAATTCCAGTTGCTTTAAGCCATAGCCTTCGAGAACGATCAAGCCTCCTGGTTTGGTTGCATCCTGCATGCCTTGAAAAAGCGAGGTACGCATTTTCGGATTGGCAAACTGGAAAAAGATACCGACCACTGCATCGAACTGTTGTGCTTTCCAGTCCCACAACATCATGTCATGCGTGCTGATGTGCATGCGGTCACTGACCCCGCGCTCTGTTGCCAGTCGACGCGCTTTATCGGTCGCATTGGGTGCCGCATCCACTGACCAGACCTCGCAACCGAGTTCCGCCATCCATAAGCCGTTGCGGCCTTCGCCGTCGCAGACCGCCAGGATTTTCATGCCAGGTTTGAAACGTGCCTGTTGTCTTTCCAGAAAGGCATTGGGTGCTGTACCAAACAAATACTCGTTGGCGTCCGCATAGCGTTCGTTCCAGTGGGAGATGGAGGGCTTCATGGTGTGTTCCAATTACAGTGTTGTGTTTGATCTTATAAAAGATCAGCGCTGATCATTAATCTGATCATAAAACTTTTTTCACAGGAATTCCTTTGCCTACTGTTGCCGTAATTGGAGCAGGTCCCGCAGGCCTGATGGCTGCCGAAACCTTGATCAAACAAGGGGTGGCGGTGCACGTCTATGAGGCCAAGCCTTCGGTTGGACGTAAATTCCTGATGGCTGGACGTGGTGGTCTCAATATTACGCACTCCGAGCCCACAGACCGATTTAATACACGCTATGGGGCGCGCGCGCAGCAGATGGGCGTGATGTTGAAAGACTTTGATGCTGAGATCTTACGGGCCTGGGTGCACGGTCTGGGTATTGATACCTTTGTGGGGTCATCGGGTCGCGTCTTTCCGCAGGAAATGAAAGCCGCTCCATTATTGCGTGCGTGGTTACATCGCTTGCGTGAGCAGGGTGTCGTGTTATCAATGCGACATCGGTGGTTAGGATGGGGTTCGGTTGTAGAGAGTGATTCAGCAACTGACTCACAACATTCGCAGCAATTACGATTTGATACTCCCGCAGGCGAAGTACTCGTCCATGCAGACGCAACCATCCTCGCTTTAGGTGGTGGTAGCTGGGCCAAACTTGGTTCAGACGGCGCCTGGATGCCATGGCTTGAGGCTGCTGGCGTGCCAGTCAGTCCATTGTTACCAAGTAATGGCGGCTTTGAGACAAAATGGTCGCAGCATTTCATTGATCAGTGCGCAGGCGAGCCGATTAAGACTGCGGCATACTCGGTTGGAGAGCCCGCTTCAAAAAGCAAAGCGCTACGTGGCGAATGCATGGTGACCGAACACGGCCTTGAGGGCGGTGTGATCTATGCGTTATCTGCTACGTTACGTGATCAGATTCTGAGTAAAGGCACGGCCACGCTCTATCTGGACTTATTGCCTGACCACGATGCTTCGCGCGTGCTAGCTGAGGTTATGCATCCGCGTGGCACCCGATCCATGTCTTCGCATTTGAAATCTCGTCTGGGATTGCATGGCGTACGCGCTGCATTATTACGCGAATGTTTGTCTGCGGAGATCTTTAAAGACCCGGCTAAGCTAGCTGCAAGTATTAAAGCCTTGCCCATCGTATTACACGCTTGTCGGCCTGTAGACGAGGCAATCAGCACCGCCGGAGGCGTGCAGTTTGAAGGTCTGACACAAGGCCTAATGGTCAAAAAAATCCCCGGCCTGTTCTGTGCCGGGGAGATGCTTGACTGGGAGGCTCCAACAGGAGGCTACCTGCTCAATGGTGCAATGGCCTCAGGGTGTGCCGCAGCCCTTGGTACTTTGCAATGGTTAAGCGCAATAAAATAATCTAAGCTCAACTATCCGTACCTCTTAGCCCATAATGCCAATCTGCCATGGCACGAATTCGTGATCGCCAAGGCCCAGGATTTCACTCTTGGAGGGCTCACCCGAAGCGGTGCGTAAAAATAATTCAAAAATACGCTGACCCATTTCCTGAACGGTCACCGTACCATCCATGATCTCACCACAGTTGATATCCATGTCGTCTTGCAAGCGATTAAACATCGGCGTGTTGGTTGCGAGCTTGACACAGGGTGCGGGCTTGGAGCCGAACATCGAGCCACGTCCCGTTGTGAAGGCGATCAGGTTTGCACCTCCAGCAATCTGACCTGTCGCAGAAACCGGGTCATAGCCAGGGGTATCCATAAATACAAAGCCCTTGGTGGTCATAGGCTCAGCGTATTTGTAGACTTCCATCATCGGACCAGTGCCGCCTTTCATGGAGGAGCCGAGTGATTTTTCAAAGATGTTAGCCAGACCACCCGCCTGATTGCCTGGGCTCACGTTGCCATTGATCTGTACGTCACGACCGACGGAGTACACATCTTTCCACCAGCGGATACGTTCGACCAGTTTTTCACCAACCGCTTTGTTTGCAGCACGACGCGTGAGGGTGTGTTCCACACCGTAAATTTCGGGCGTCTCGGACAGCACCCCTGTGCCACCGTGACGCGCCAGGATGTCGATGGCTGCACCCAATGCAGGGTTTGCAGTGATCGATGAAAACCCATCTGAGCCACCGCATTGCAGACCGACCGTGAGATGGTTCGCTGAAACCGTTTCACGTCTGGCTTTATTCGCCTCTGGCAGCATTTCCAGTACAGCCTGGATACCCGCCTGGATTGTTTTGGTCGTGCCGCCTGATTCCTGCATCACAAAGGTTTTCAGATTCGGTAGCTTGTCGAGTTCTTCCTGCTCCATCAGACCTTTTAGCTGGTTACGCTCGCAACCCAGGCCAATAATCAGTGCGCCTGCCATGTTGGCATGGCGTGCATAACCCGCCATCGTGCGACGCAGGAGGTCCATCGGCTCGCCCGACATCTCCATACCACAGCCGATCGAATGACTAAAGGCGACGACACCGTCCACGTTAGGAAATTCTTTCATGCGCTCAGGGGTAAACCATTCAGCAATTTTCTTCACAACCGTTGCTGAACAATTGACTGTCGACAAGATCCCCAGAAAGTTACGTGTGCCAACCTGACCGTTCGGGCGAACATAGCCCTGGAACGTCGCACGTTCTGATTCGGGGACCATCTCAACAGGTTTGAATTCGCTTGCGTGCGCGTAATCGCGATCAAACTCACGGAATTCCGTATTGTGGTTGTGCATCATCGTGCCGGGCTCAATATCGGTCGCGGCAAAGCCAATTGTCACGTTGTATTTGAGAATCGGCTCGCCTTTGAGGATCTTGCGCGCAGCGATTTTGTAGCCAGCTTGGACTTGGCTGCGGCTCGTGATGTTTTCACTGGGAATTTTTGTGCCAATCGCGACGTCCACGCGCGCCACAACGATATTGTCGTTAGGATGCAGGCGGATGATCGGGCCGGTCATTGTTTTGTGGCTGGTTTCAAGCATGATGTCTCGTTGTTATTAGTTGTGTTTACGAAGATCTATTCTATCTGAACAGACCTCAGATTCGATCAGTTTATTGAAATGAAGTATCAAGGATACAAAATGTCGCAATTCTTTGCTGTCCAGCGGAATGCGCACATGAAAAAATAACAAAACTTGGTGCTTAGCAGTAAATCATTGACTGATTTTGCATATTTAAAATATCAACAGGTGATATAGTAATGAAGTTGAAAGTTTCGGGTCTTTTAACGCTTCTTGATTTAAACGAGCAGATTATCGATCAGGAAGAGGGTTATTGGATCAAGATAGACGCTTGGGAGGTGATTCCAAGTGAATGTATTCCACATGGCATACGATACGCACTAACTTTGCATGCCCCCAGTGGTAAGCGCATCTTAGGTTATGACAACGCTCACGGCATTAAACCTAAAAAAGGTAAAAAATTCTCAGGACGTAGGCTTGAGTATGACCACAAGCATCGACAGGCGGGTGATATTGGTGTGCCCTATTTATTTATTGATGCCAACCAGCTCCTGTCAGATTTCTTCTCAGAAGTTGACAGAGTACTGAAGGAGATTAAGTCAAAATGAAAGTCATAAAAATTGGGATAGCTCCTCAAGCAGAAATTCGCGCTCGTATTTTGTCAATTGCTAAAGGCGAGATAAAACCCAAACCCTCTGATCCTAAGATCTGGTTTACTTCGATGCGATCGTTGTCACAAGTGTTGAGTGATGAAAACAGGGCTCTACTTTCGGTTATACGGCTGGCAAAGCCAGAATCAATCAGTCATTTATCTGATCTGACTGGTAGAAAACAAGGTAACTTGTCTAGAACGTTGAAAACAATGTCACGCTATGGGTTGGTAAAAATGGAGAGACATAATCGTTTTGTGCGTCCTGTTGTACAGGGTGAGCGCTATCAAATCATGGCTTGAAAACAACCCTAATCTTGACCCACCCAGTGGTGAGAGCAAAATAATTCAGGATAGAGCTTGCAAGGATCGCTAATGCCAGACCTGGCGCATGGCCTAATTTGTAACTAAGCGAGGGCAAA
>CANCRX010000062.1 GCA_947380655.1 Alcaligenaceae bacterium
GGCAAACAGCTTTCAGTCGATCTGACGTCAGGGCAGCTATTACATTGGGCTAATACTTCCGATAAGCCTACTGTTGCCTTGTCGGCCCGTTTACCTGCTGGTAAGCGAGCCATCACTATTCCTGTCGATCAGATTAACTCCCTGTCAGGATTACTCAGTCCAACAGATCTGATTGACTTATATGTGAGTTTCGAACATCAAGGAAAGCGCGTGACTTCTCCCTTGCTTTCAGGGATCGAAGTGCTTGCTACCGGGCGAGAGTTGAGCGCTGTGGATGCAACGAACGCTACCAGGCAAGACCAGTTCGCCACGCTGACACTTGCGACCTCTCCTGAAGATGCAGTCAAGCTCGTCGCTGCGCGTCAAACCGGCACCATTACGGCTGTGTTAAGTCAGGCCAATGAGGCATTAACACTTACAGAGTTAAGCAAAAGTCCTCGTGGACACTTGGCTGGTTTACTGGGCTTAGAGTCACCGCAGTTAGCGGCAATACCAATTTTGTATGGTGATCGTATTGCTGGAGATGATTTGCAAGGACTTGCTGCACAATTTGGGGCTCAATTTGCACCAGAAACAATGAGTGCCCGGTAATGCAAAGAGTGATATCTGGCATCTGGGTGCTCCTTATTCTCCTCATCTTTCCCTTAACTAATTATTCACGGGAAATACAAACGCTTGAATTAGAAACTGGTGCGTCTATCGTTCTCAAGGCGGCTGAGATGCAACGTATCGCTGTTGGCAATAGTCAAGTGGTACAGGCTACCGAGATTAACGGTCGCGAGGTGATCGTATTTGGTAAGACGCGAGGAGCGACCACGGTTGATATCTGGTTAAAGGGCGGGCGTCGCAATTCTTATCTGGTGAATGTAAAACCCTCTGGTCTTAAGCGTATTCATCGTGAAATTAATACTTTGTTAGCTTCTATTCCTAACGCAAGAAGCTCCATTGTTGGTGAAAAAATCGTAATCGAGGGTGAGGATTTGGGTGACTCCGATCAGGCAAAGATCGCCCGCTTTGCCGCGCGTTATCCAGAGGTCCTGGATCTGACAAGTCAACTCGGTTGGGATCGCATGGTCTTACTGGATGTTCAGGTTATAGAAATCCCATCCTCCCGCATGCAGGAGCTAGGTGTGCGCTGGGATCCAGGGGCTGCCAGTGGCATGCATACTGGGGTAGCGTGGGAGGGGGCCTCAAGTGCGCTCGGACAACGCCCGGGGGAGTCATTGTTGGATGTTCCTTTCCCCTTGAAACATCCTGCTGGCTATCTCGGACTGAATGCCTTACTCAACGCGCGGCTTGCGGCCTTATCCAAAAGTGGTGAGGCTGTGATCCTCGCACAGCCTCAATTACTCGCACGTAGCGGTTCGACCGCAGCGTTTCTTGCTGGTGGTGAGGTGCCTTATGCCTCAGTCGACAAAGACGGTAAATCAACTACAACTTTTAAAAAATACGGTGTGTCATTAAATATCACTCCAACTGTAGACCGACATGCTGCGGTTCGTTCAAAAATAGAAATCGAGGTCAGCTCAGTGGATACAACGATCAATGTTCCAGGTGGACCTGCGATGAAAATTCGCAAGGCATCGACGGAATTTAATGTGCGCTCGGGTCAGACGCTGGTTTTAGGTGGATTTATTTCTCGTGAGCGTTCGACTGATCGCGATGGTGTACCAGGTGTATCCGACATTCCAATACTGGGAGGCTTGTTTGGGGTGAATAGAGAAATGGCTCGACAGACAGAGCTTGCTATTTTTGTGACACCAGTCGTTGTGGATGCTGATCATCCACAAATGCGAGCGCGCGTTGAAAGTGGACGCGAGATCGTCTCGACAGCCTTTCCTGAATCACCGCGCCTGCAACATCCCATTCAGAGTCAAAAGCAACCTGAAAGCTCAGAGTCGAATAACCAATATTTTTCAGGGGAGTCATCACAATGGGAAAGTAATGACGGCTCAGAGCACCAGCATTCATCCACGCTCAAATCATCTCAATGGGAGGATCCCTCGTGATCATGATAGATATTCATTACGAAGATGGACAAGTTGTCTCTGAGAGACAAGGCCTCCCTATACTCGTCGGCAGTGGAAGGGATTGTGGTTTGAGAATAAAGCATTGGCGTATCGCAAAAAAGCATTTTTTGCTCAGTCGCGGAGTTGATGGAGTTTATATCGAAGATTTGGGATCTCTGATGGGAACGCGTGTCAATGGCCGCCGGATTACGCGTTATGGACCTCTTAGTGACTCGGACACTTGTATCGCAGGTCCTTGCAAACTGAATATTTATCCCGCACCATCCCCAACAACTCACCGAGTTGTTGACATTGCCACGATTACTCCACACCCTTGCGAAAAATTAGAGGAGGAATCTGCTGAAATTTTCCCCACAAAGATCAAGCAGCCGAATCAATTAGATAGTGATGGGGTCTTACAGAGTGTCTCTGTCATGACAGATCAACAAGTTGAAATTCATCCATTCAGCGCGGGACACAGTGAAATCAGGAAATCTCTGCACGCCTCACTCATACAGGCACTGGACTTAAGACGACACGATGTCTCTGCTCTGTCGGATGTTGCCTTACGTCAGGAGGCTGAAAAATGTGTTGCGCAGTTACTGAACGACTATCCTGAAATTGATACGGAGTTCAAAAAACAAGAGTTAATTACTCTGGTTTCAGCTGAGGCGGTTGGGTTGGGTGTCTTGGAGTCAATGCTCGAAGACCCGAGCATCTCAGAAATTATGGTCAATCGCTTCGATTTGATCTATGTCGAGCGAAATGGAAAAATCCAGCGCCACGCTGCCGTGTTCAGTAGTGATCAGGCGGTTCGCTCTATCATCGATCGTATTGTGTTTCCGTTAGGCAGACGGATTGACGAATCTTCGCCAATGGTTGATGCCAGGCTGAAGGACGGTTCAAGAATAAATTCCGTGATTGCGCCGGTTTCTATTCATGGTGCCTGCCTGACAATCCGAAAGTTTTCACAAAAAACCTTATGCATGAAAGATCTCGTTAAACGCGATTCAATTGATGATCTCATGGCTGAATTATTTCAACTTTGTATAACGTTGCGCTTGAATGTGATTGTTTCAGGAGGGACCGGGTCAGGCAAAACAACATTACTGAATATCCTGGCGCAATGTGTTCCTCCTGAACAGCGTATTGTGACGATCGAGGACTCAGCTGAACTCCAGATTAATCATCCTCATGTGATTAGTCTGGAGTCGCGCCCAGCCAATGCCGAAGGTTCCGGCCAAATCACTATTCGAGATCTGGTTCGCAATGCGATGCGGATGCGTCCTGATCGAATTATTGTGGGAGAGGTCAGGGGGGCAGAGGCACTGGATATGCTGGTGGCAATGAATACGGGTCATGAGGGGTCTTTGACAACGCTGCATGCAAATAGTCCGCGCGATGCCTTGGCAAGGATTGAAACACTTGTCTTGATGGCGAACGTTGGCTTGCCTCTTCAGGCGATCAGGGAGCAGCTCGCCTCAGCGGTAAATATTATTGTTCAGCAAACGCGTCTGCTTTGTGGTCGCCGCCTAGTCACGTGTGTGGCTGAGATTACTGGTATGGAGTCTGGCGTTGTTCAGCTTCAGACGCTAGTGAGCTTTGATGCAGAGACGCAGTCTTTTATAAAAAACTCATTACCGCCCAGCTTCTTTCAACGTCTGAATTGTCAAAACAATGATTTTGTACAACGCTGGTTTCATCATTCATGATTATTCTGGCAGTCATCCTGGCAGGATTTTCTCTGACCATTGCGTTTTGGATTGGGCAGCAGTTGATTGTTCAGGCGATGCAACGCTATCGTAATGTACTGATGACCGATACCAAGGCTAATCTGAGAGAGATGTTTGTATTTATTGATATCAGTCATCTATGGCCAGCGGTTGTTTGCCTGGCGATGGGAGTGGCGCTTGTCTCATGGGTCGTCTGTGATCAAGCGTTGGTTTCCTTTCTGCTGGCAATGATGGCGTTAATCCTTCCAAGGTTTGCCTTAAGTCGCGCAGTACGCGCACGCACTGATAAATTTGAACAGCAATTACCTGATGCTTTGCTTGCGATCAGTAGTGCCATGCGTGCAGGCGTTAGTCTTGGCGTTGCGCTCAAACAAGTCGTTCAGCATGCAGAGGCACCATTTTCACAAGAGTTTGGTTTGGTGCTGCGTGAGCAGCGTGTGGGGATTTCTTTGTCTGAAGCATTGAATAGTTTGCATCTGAGGATTCCTTCTGAAAGTATACAAATGACGACAACACTTATGCGTGTAGCGTCCGCCTCGGGTGGCTCGCTTGCTGATTTGCTGGAACGCTTGTCGGTCACCATCCGCGCACGTTTGCACTTGAATATGAAAATGCGTGTACTGACTTCACAAGGAACCATGCAGGCTTGGATTGTTGGATCGTTACCCTTGGTTTTACTGATTGTCTTGAATTTCATTGATCCTTACTCAATTGATCTGATGTTCCACACGCTGATCGGTCAGGTCGTGTTAGGTGTCATAGTGTTGCTCGAGATATTAGGGATTTGGATGCTTAAACGTATTCTTCAGATCCAAGCATGAGTATTTCCTATATGTCATTGATTGCGATCTTGAGTGGTTCAGTCGCGATCTTTTCTTTGGGACTTTTAATTGTTTTTCGTAGCCCGCGAGCCAGAATTACACCAATACCTGGAAATCATTCCGACTCCTTAAGGCGATCGCTGCTGACAAGATTGTGTTGGCCACTCATTATGGCGGTGAGTTTGATGGTTCTGCCCTTGATGACCTGGGGAGTACGTCAAAGACTGACGCAGGCAATCAGTCAGGCGGGTGTGCCGGGATGGAGTTGTGGTCAATTTTTCGCCATGCAGCTCATTTTAGGCGTTGCAAGTGCAGTATTTTTACTATTGCTGTTCTCACTTTTTCACATGTCTGTCTCGATCAACCATCTGTGGTTATTGTTAATCCTTGCTATGGTGATGACTACAATGCCAAGGTTATGGTTGAACAGCCAGAGGAGTAAGAGATATCTCGAGATCGAGAGAGGCCTGCCGTTCTTTTTGGATATGGTGAACCTCGGACTTGAGTCGGGGATGAACTTGCAAACCTCTGTCCAACTCGCACTAGACCATCTTCATTCTGGCCCCTTAAAGGACGAGTGGCGGCAAACAATCTTTGAGATTCGGTCCGGTATTTCGAGAGCTGAGGCGTTTGGTCGGATGAGTCAGCGTATTGAGTTGGTTTGTATCAGACAGATGGTCAACGCATTTATTCAGGGTGAATCGATGGGCTTGAGTCTGGGCAGATCGATTACGGAGTTTTCACGTCAGCAAGATCACTATCGGTTACTTCGCTCTGAAAAGTTAGCACTTCAAGCACCGATCAAAATGTTATTCCCCCTGGCCTTTTGCATTTTCCCGTGTACGTTTCTGGTGTTAGGTTTTCCAGTTGTAGCGCAACTGCTTGGGCTTGAGTGATGTACTCGACACTAAGCTTGATTCATGCCGACAATTGGTACCTACGGGCACGCGGATTACTTTTTAGGGAACAGCTCAAAACCAATGAGGTGTTATGGTTGCAGCCCTGTCAGGCTGTGCATACGGTTGGGATGCGCTACCCCATTGCTGTGTACTTTTTAGATAGGTGTCACCATGTGGTGCGTGTTATCCCAGAACTCAAGCCTTTTAGGTCGGCCTGGTCCCTTGAAGCCGTATCAGTTGTAGAAACGCGCGTTTCAGATACGTTAACCGCTGAGGATATCCAGTCAGCGATTCAATTATTCCTGAATGGCAGGTGATTCTGTTGCAGGTTGAGATTCAAATACAGAAACATAATTCGGGTAAAAACTGCAATACATCACACCACCTGCGGCGATGTTGATCGGGACTTGAATGGTCGCTGCAGCACTTTCGCTCAGACCAATCAGGGTCAGTAAGTCCATGGCCAGATCGATACTGAGAAATACACACAACCATACCAGGCCATAGATGATAAAAGCCCATTTGTTTCTCCAGCAGGCAATCGCGCTAAAAAACAAAGACTGCATCAGCGTGACGCCATGGAACCCCACCAGTGCTGGGGCATACCAGAAGATTGAGGCCATCAACACATAGAGGACAGCAAAAATAATCATGGGTGTACGAACGACTTCCAGCAGAGGTAGAAGGTTGTTGCTGGCGGTCGCGGTCTGAACAGACTGGGAAAGTTCGTCCATAAAGGGCATAAATGCAAGCAAGCCCAGAATTACACAAAGCAGGATGTAGACGGCACCCATTGCGAGCAGTCTTTTAAAGAGACCCTTTTGTTTTAAGGGTGTAAACCACATTCCAAGTAACATTTTTTGACCTGAGGCAGCTTGCCGACACGCCGCCATCGTCATGAACGTGACTGCTGGCATCAGTATGACAAAGACGATCGGCCCCACTGGAGGCGTAATGCTCGCCGTCATCAGTAAGAGGCTGACAAACATCGCCCAGGAAAAAAACGCCATAGGTTGACTGCGAAAGAGTAGCCAGCCTTGTTTGGCCCAGAGATAACCCGCGCGGGCGGGTAAGACAACAGCTTGCATTAAATTTCCTTGGGGAGCGCGGGAATTGAGCCGGAGGTACGTGCAATCAGAACGCGTTCGAAATGTGTTGGGTCGTGGGGCTTGAGTGTTTGGGCTGGTCTGGGCAAATGAAAGTCGTAGAGCCTGGATAGCCAGAACCGCAGCGCTGCGCCTCGAAGCATCGCCGGCCAGGCTTGTCTTTCGCCTTCGGTGAACGGACGAACTTTTGCGTAGGCGTCCAACCAGGCGTCAGCGAGCGCGGGAACGAACTGGCCTTCGGGTCGGGTGATGCACCAGTCATTCACACTAACGGCTACGTCAAACAACCATGAATCACAACCAGCAAAGTAAAAATCTATCAGACCGCCCATTTGTGGGGACTCATGGGTGCCAGCAAATAAAACGTTGTCTCTGAACAAGTCGCAATGCGCCGGACCTCTGGGAAGGTTGATCCAGGGACTGGTTAGTGCAAGCGTGCGTTGTTCGGTCAATGCACTAGTCAGCAACGCTTGAAGCGCTGGTGTCAAAAATGGTAATACGACCGGTGCTGTTTGTTCCCACCAAGGTAATCCGCGCAGATTGGGTTGAACAATCTCGAAGTTTTTGCCTGCTAAGTGTGCGTGCGCTAAGGTTTGTCCTGCCAAGGCGCAATGCGCAGCGGTTGGTTCTGGCTCATAGCCACCCGCCAGTCTGGAGACAATCGCTGCAGGCTTGTCGTGCAGAGTCGACAGTCTGGTTCCGTCCTGTCTGGTTTGAGGAAAAGGAACGGGTACGCCATTTTTTGCTAAATGGTGCATCAGTTCGATATAAAAGGGTAATTGTTCTGCCGTGAGCACTTCAAAAATGGTCAGAACATACTCGCCAGTCGTTGTCGTGAGAAAAAAGTTAGTGTTCTCAATCCCCGCAGCAATACCTCTGAGGGACACAAACTCGCCAAGCGTGTAGGAGCGAAGCAGGGCGCGTGCATCGTCATCACTGACTGGGGTGAATACGGCCATAAGTTTTGTTGAGTTTTACGTGAGACTAAGCAGAGTTCGATTTTAGCAAGGATGCTGCGGTTTCCACTTGCAACCAGGCCCAGACAGCTAAAATAGAGCTAAATATTCATCCAGCGGCCCAGTATTGCGTTTTTTATGCAAATTTTCTTGTGACAAACTTACCCCAAAATAGTTGGCGCTTATGCGTCGCCCCCATGATCGACGTGACGGATAAGCACTGCCGTTTTTTTCATCGCTTGCTAGCACCGCATGCGCGTCTTTACACAGAGATGATTACGACTGGGGCGTTGACGCATGGTGATATTGAGCGTCATCTCGATTTTAATGAGCAGGAGCATCCTGTCGCTTTGCAATTAGGGGGCAGTGAGCCTGATGCCCTGGCACGTGCGGCTAAATTAGGTGCGCAATGGGGCTATGACGAGATCAACCTGAATTGCGGGTGTCCATCTGAACGGGTGCAAAAGGGAGCTTTCGGAGCTTGCCTGATGGCTGAACCTGAACTCGTAGCAGATTGCATCAAAGCGATGCAGGATGTGGTGTCTGTACCGGTGACCGTCAAGCACAGATTAGGACTAGATTACGAAGACAGCTACAGTTTTGTCCGGGATTTCGTAGGCAAAATTTACGATACCGGTTGCCGTGTTTTTGTCGTGCATGCCCGAAACGCGGTCCTTAAAGGCCTTTCGCCTAAAGATAATCGTGACGTGCCCCCGTTACGTTACGACGATGCGGCAAGACTCAAAGCAGATTTTCCTGATGCGGTGATCGTGCTCAACGGTGGCATGACGACGCAGGCAATGTGTGAGGAGCAATTGCAACGCTTTGACGGCGTAATGCTCGGGCGTGCGCCTTGGCATGATCCTTCAATCCTTGCACAAATATCGTCAGCGTGGTGGCCGGATCATGAGCGCTTATCTGAAGAGGCGTTGATCGAGTCCTTGGTCCACTATGCGGATCGACAGGTTGATCAGGGCGTGCCCCTCAGAATTATGGTCAGACCTTTGCTCGGGCTTTTTAATGGTCGACCAAAATCCAGACTGTGGCGTCAAACCTTATCTGACTCTAAACAACTCAATGGCGCGCGTGGTGATTTGATACGTGCTGCATGGAAAAAAATCGGTCCAGCAGGACCGAGAGTTTCTCAAGCTGAATCGTTCGATCGGTGACTTAACCTGCAGGTTCCTGATCGTCTGTCGGCCAGTCGCGTATGTAAGCTTTAAGCATCGAATTTTCAAATTTTTGTGCGGCAACGATTGCCTGGGCCATGTCGTAAAACGAGATCACGCCCATCAGAACCGGACCGTCCATGACGGGGAGGTAACGGGCATGCTTTTCAAGCATCAGGCGCTGGACTTCAGTTGCTTCGGTATTTGGAGAAACGCTAACGGGTGCGTCGTCCATGATGCTGCGAATCGTCGTCTCGCCGACCACGCCATGATTTGCATTGACGTGACGGATAATTTCCCTGAACGTCAACATGCCACCGAGTGAGCCATGATCCATGATCACCAGTGAGCCAATATCATGTTCACTCATGGTTTCTATCGCATGGGAAACAGGCATGTCGGGCGTTGCGGTGTAAAGGGTGTTTCCTTTGACCCGCAAAATTTCACTGACTTTAAGCATGATGTGTCTCCGCTGTGCCGCTATGTTTGTCTGATTGTAATGGCTCGGAATCTGTATTGTCATGATGCAACAGCACATTGGCAAGTACAGGGTGTGCATGATTCTCGATCAGGTTTGCTATCACGCTTGTCAGTTCGGGTTGATTCAGCTGTTTTAAGGCTTGGCGGTCGATCGCCAGGTGATCAAATAAGGGACCGAGACTTTTGGTCTCAGGGTTACAGGCGAGGACCCAGCGATCCTGACCTTGCCACTGCGTATTGGCGACCATTCCTAGCTCAGAGAGGGTCTCTAGCAGGCCGGCGAGTGTGTCATATCGGATGCGCAAAGAATGCATCAAATCGATCGAGGGGCAGCCTGGAGGAGTCGCATCCCGCGCCTGATCGAGTGCTTGCATCAACAGGATCGATTCAATGAATGCGCCGCCGGGACTAGGTGTGAGCTCGATTCTGTTGATCCTGATAGCGGGCATATTGGCAGCCCATAACGCACCTAGTAGCACGCCCAGCCAGGACAGATACACCCAGATCAGAAAAACGGGCAGTGCGGCGAAAGCTCCATAAATCACCGTATAGGTAGAAAATTGGGAGATGTAGTAGGCAAAGCCGAATTTCATTGCTTCGAGAATGACGGCTGTCATAAAGCCGCCTGCCAAGGCGTCGCGACCTTTGACTTTGCAATTAGGCACGATCGCAAAAATCGCTGCAAAGCCAAGTCCACTCAAAATGAATGGTACGAATTGCAAGACCATTTCAAGCAGAGCAGGCATGTGATTGACCAGCCCGAGTGACTCGCGCGCTAAAAATCCCGTGGTCCACAGGCTAGCACCCGTCAGTATGGGACCGACAGAAATTAAGGCCCAGTACACCAATAGCCGTTGACTGATTGGACGTTGACGGCTGACATGCCAGATGTCGTTGAGTGCCGACTCGACCGACATGATCAGCACCATGACCGTGAGCACTAGAAAGCCGCCACCGATCGCCGTCAACCTTGAGGCCTGGCTTGCAAATTCGTTGAGGTATTTCATGATGTTGTCAGAGATTGCCGGAGGCATCAGACTGTTGATCATGAAATCTTGCAAGGCGTCGCTATATTCCTTGAATAGAGGGAAGGCCGTGAATAGTGAAAGCACGACGGCGAGCAGGGGAACGATCGCCAGGACGGTCGAAAAGGTCAGGCTCGAGGCCAGTTGAATAATTTTTTCCTGTCCCAGGCGGGCCCAGATAAATCGCAGAATACTTAAATATCCCGGCGCACCCGATGGTTTTGCCTGAATAGGTGTGGTCTCAGCCGTATGATCTTGCATGGAATTTCCCTCACTATGCAGGCGATAATAGCAGTATGAACCTCTCGAATTTAGACAGTAAACCTCCTGTACTCAATGTCATGCTGCAGCGCAGCGCGCTTTTCAGCCTGCTCGGCTTGATCTTGCTGTGTGTTTTGTGGGAGACATGGCTTGCGCCTTTAAGACCCGGCGGAACCTTGCTTTTCATGAAGGCCTTACCGCTTGCCTTCGCCGTGCGCGGCGTTGCACGTGGCAGTCTGTATACGATTCAGTGGGCTTCTATGCTGGTGCTCCTCTATTTGATGGAGGGCGTGGTGCGTGTCATGTCTGATCCTGCCGGACCCTCTATCGCAATGTCCTGGGTAGAAATTCTGTTGTCGAGTATTTTTTTCATGACCTCGATTCTCTATGTGCGTCCAGCCAAGCGGGCAGCGAAACTGGCCAAAAAGCTTGCAGAGGCAAAACTTGTTGATGCAAATAATCCAGCGAAGCCCACCGTATGAGCCTGTTTGATCGCTTTGAAGACATCGTCAAACTTAATTCGTTTGCAGCGTTGCCCCCGGCCTTTTATACCCGTCTGCCTACAACGCCACTCAATCAGCCTGTGTTGATGCATGTCGATCAGGAGGCCGCGGCGCTCCTCGGCTTGTCACTGCAGGCACTAAAAAACCAGGCATTCCTGGATGTCGTAAGCGGTACCTCTGAATTGCCTGGGGGGCAGACGCTCGCGGCGGTTTATAGCGGGCATCAGTTTGGGCACTGGGCAGGGCAGTTAGGTGATGGTCGTGCACACCTGTTAGGTGAACTTCAGGGCCCCGAGAGCAATTGGGAGCTTCAGTTAAAAGGCGCTGGCATGACGCCATACTCCCGCATGGGTGATGGGCGTGCCGTCCTGCGATCGTCTGTTAGGGAATATCTTGCGAGTCAGGCGATGCATGGGTTGGGAATACCCACCACGCGTGCCTTGTCGCTCGTGTCTGCTAAAAACCCCGTGATGCGTGAAACGGTTGAAACGGCTGCAGTCGTTGCACGTATGGCACCGTCTTTTATTAGATTTGGTTCGTTTCAGCATTGGGCGGCACAGCAAAAACCAGATTATTTACGATTGTTATCTGACTTCGTGATTGAGCGCTATTACCCAGAATGTCAGGCAGCTTCCAATCCCTATGTGAGCTTGCTGGAGGCCGTTGTAAAGCGCACCGCTGAGTTGATGGCGGGCTGGCAAGTTGTGGGTTTTTGTCACGGAGTGATGAACACTGACAATATGTCAATCTTGGGGCTCACTCTGGACTATGGGCCCTATGGATTTATGGATGGCTTTGATGCGGGCCATATCTGTAATCATACCGATACCAATGGCCGCTACGCCTGGCATGCTCAGCCAGCTGTCGCGCACTGGAACCTCTATCAGCTTGCAAATAGTTTGCACACTATCGTGCCGGACGCGGACGCCTTACGTGCTGCGCTGGATCACTTTGAGCCCACTTTTCTCAATGCCATGCAGCAACGCATGATGCAGAAACTCGGTTTAAGCGATTGGCAGGACGGTGACGAAACGCTGGTCGATGATTTGTGGAGCCTGATGCAGGCGAATCATGCTGACTTTACGTTGACATTTAGGCAGCTTGCCTATGCTCCAGCGCTGCCGGATCTGGAGCAAACTGGCGTCACGCAGCAGCAAATCGAAACAGACCTGGGAAATACCGTTAATCCCAATCTGAAACCTTTTATTGATCTGTTTATCGACCGGGCTGCGGCCGAGTTGTGGTTAGAACGTTACCGTCAACGGATTGCGCGCAATCCGTCTGACTCGAATTTCAACCGGATTCAGACCATGCTGGCGGCGAATCCTCTCTATGTGTTGCGCAACCATCTTGCCCAGCAGGCTATCGAGGCTGCTCAGCGTGGCGACCCAACAGAAATTGATAACCTGATGAAGGTACTGAGAAATCCCTTTGTTGCTGTGCCTGGTATGGAGATTTACGCAGCGCTACCACCTGCCTGGGCGAGTCACATCGAGGTGAGTTGCTCTTCCTAATCAGTCAGAATGCCGCACTGATGCAATAATATTGGCTTCCACTCTTTTTTTGACGGCTCGGCTATGTCAGGCAATACGCTCGGTACTCTGTTTTGTGTCACCAATTTCGGCGAATCCCATGGGCCTGCGATTGGCTGTGTGGTCGATGGGTGTCCTCCAGGACTCTCTTTAACAGAAGCAGATATCCAGATTGATCTGGATCGCCGCCGTCCCGGTACCTCGCGTCACGTGACCCAACGCCAAGAGGCCGATCAGGTTGAGATTCTTTCTGGTGTCTATCAGGGAAAAACAACGGGCACTCCGATTGCTTTATTGATTCGTAATGCGGATGCGCGTAGCAAAGACTACAGTGCCATTGCGGATACTTTCAGGCCTGGCCATGCAGATATTGCCTATTTTAAAAAGTATGGTGAGCGTGACCCACGCGGTGGCGGGCGTTCTTCTGCACGACTGACTGCACCGACGGTTGCGGCGGGTGCGATTGCAAAAAAATGGCTACATGAGAACTACGGCACGGTGGTGCGCGGTTACATGAGTCAGTTGGGACCTGTTTCCATGCCATTTTTGAGCTGGGAGCATGTCGCGAACAACCCGTTTTTTTCAGCCAATGATGCTGTTGTGCCTGAACTTGAAGCCTATATGGATCAGCTTCGCAAAGATGGTGATTCGGTAGGTGCCCGAATTGAGGTGGTGGCTGAGCACCTTCCGGCTGGTTGGGGTGAGCCTATTTATGATCGTCTGGATGCAGATATTGCCCATGCGATGATGGGCTTGAACGCGGTCAAAGGTGTCGAGATCGGTGCTGGCTTTCATAGCGTGGAGCAACGTGGCTCAGAGCATGGCGATGAAATCACTCCTGAGGGATTCTTAACCAATCATGCCGGCGGGATTCTTGGCGGCATTTCGACTGGGCAACCTGTTACGGTGAGTCTTGCGATTAAGCCGACTTCGAGTATCCGAATTGAGCGACGTTCGGTCGATCGTGCCGGTAATCCTGTGATGGTGCAGACGCTGGGTCGCCATGACCCCTGCGTTGGGATCCGTGCAACGCCGATTGCTGAAGCATTGCTGGCTATTATTCTGGCAGATCATGCTTTGCGTCATCGTGCGCAGTGTGGTGAGCCAGTCGCCTAAGTTCTCTTGGATTTATCCTGCATTGCACCATTTTTACCTATGAAGAAAGCTCTCGCCGCGCTATGGCATAATCGAGAGCTATCCCTTTTACACGTGTGTTAGGCAGATCCTGCGTCATGAAAAAAACTCTATACGACAAGCTTTGGGACGCCCATGTGGTTCACGAAGATCCAGATGGCACGACGATCCTCTATATCGATCGTCATCTTTTGCATGAAGTCACCAGCCCACAGGCCTTTGAGGGTCTGGAACTTGCTGGCCGCAAACTCTGGCGTCTGAACGCCAACCTTGCGGTCGCAGACCATAACGTACCGACCGTGGATCGTGCTCAGGGCATTACTGACCCGATTTCAAAGCTCCAGGTTGATACGCTGGATGCGAATTGTGCCAAGCACAATGTGATCGAATTCAAAATGAATGATCTGCGTCAGGGTATTGTTCATGTGATTGGACCTGAGCAGGGTGCAACGCTGCCTGGCATGACGGTTGTGTGTGGTGATTCGCATACCAGCACGCACGGCGCGATTGGTGCACTGGCGTTTGGTATTGGGACCTCGGAAGTCGAGCACACCATGGCCACGCAGACACTACAGGTCAAAAAGAACAAAAATATGCTGGTTCGCGTCGAAGGCGCGTTACCCGCAGGCTGTACAGCCAAAGACGTCATCTTGCACGTCATTGGTGTGATCGGCACCGCGGGTGGCACGGGCACAGCGATTGAATTCGCAGGCAGCACCATTCGTGGTTTGTCTGTTGAAGGTCGAATGACTCTTTGCAATATGTCGATTGAGGCTGGTGCGCGCTCAGGCATGGTTGCCGTTGACGAAAAAACCATCGAGTATTTTAAAGGTCGTCCCTTTGCACCGAGCGGTGCGCTGTGGGATGCGGCCGTGACGTACTGGAAAACGCTGCATACAGATGAAGGCGCGCATTTTGACCGTGTGGTCGAAATCGATGCTCGTCAGATTGTGCCGCAGGTCACCTGGGGCACTTCACCAGAAATGGTGTTGCCTGTGACGGGTCGCGTCCCCGATCCTGATCGGGAAAAAGACGACATGAAGCGCAGCAGTATGGAGCGTGCGTTGGAGTATATGGGTCTGAAGCCTAATACTGCGATTGAAGACATCAAGATTGACCGTGTGTTTATTGGATCGTGCACCAACTCGCGAATTGAGGATTTACGCTCAGCCGCTGTGGTGGCGCGCGGCAAGCGTGTAGCCAGTAATGTTCGTCAAGCTTTAGTCGTACCTGGCTCTGGTCTTGTTAAAGCGCAAGCTGAACGCGAAGGTCTCGATAAGATTTTCATCGAAGCCGGTTTTGAGTGGCGTGAGCCAGGTTGCTCGATGTGTCTGGCGATGAACGCCGACCGTCTGGAACCTGAGGAGCGTTGTGCTTCGACCTCCAATCGTAACTTTGAAGGTCGTCAAGGGCAGGGTGGTCGAACCCACCTTGTGAGCCCAGCCATGGCAGCAGCCGCTGCAATCGCTGGTCATTTTGTCGACGTTCGTAATTTCCGGTAAGAATCATGGATAAATTCACTACACATGAAGGTCTGGTCGCCCCACTCGATCGTGAAAACGTCGATACCGACCTGATCATTCCGAAACAGTTTTTGAAATCGATCAAGCGAACGGGCTTTGGCCCGAACCTCTTTGACGAGCTGCGCTATCTGGATCACGGTGAGCCAGGGATGGACAACTCAAAGCGTCCACTCAATCCTGATTTCATTCTGAATCACTCACGCTATCAGGGCGCTTCGATTTTGCTGGGCCGTAAAAACTTTGGGTGTGGTTCGAGTCGCGAACACGCACCTTGGGCGTTAGCTCAGTATGGTTTCCGCGCAGTGATCGCACCGTCGTTTGCGGACATTTTCTTTAACAACAGCTACAAGACTGGTTTTTTGCCTATCGTGCTGTCAGAGTTACAGATCGCCAGAATTTTTGATGAGGTGCGCGGCTTTGTGGGCTATAAGCTGACCATCGATCTCGAGAAGCAAGTTGTGATCGCTCCCGACGGTCGCGCGATGGAATTCGATATCACTCCATACCGCAAGTACTGCTTGCTCAATGGTCTGGATGAAATCGGTCTGACACTTTTGCATGCAGAAAAAATCCGCGCGTTTGAAAGTGAGCGACTCGCCCGTCATCCGTGGTTGGATGTTCAACCAATATTGACTCGCTAACGCCTCATTCAGGGCCGGTCATCCGGCCCTGTTGCTTTTAAGAACGAGAGCTTTTTACTTTTTTGCGCGTTGCGCGTTGCACTGTGGTTAAGTGCTTAATTTTTCACAATTTATATCAGAATTCGTTTTACGGATAAAAATCATGACACATAAAATTGCAGTCTTGCCAGGTGATGGTATTGGTCCTGAGATTGTCGAGCAGGCAGTGCGCGTATTACATGCACTTGAGTTGCCACTTGAAATTAATGAAGCTCCTGTTGGTGGTACGGCTTACGATTTGCACGGCCACCCCTTGCCACCTTCAACCTTGAAATTGGCCCAGGAATCGAATGCGATTCTGTTTGGTGCAGTAGGCGACTGGAAATATGACAAGTTGCCGCGCGAACATCGTCCCGAGCAGGCGATCCTGGGTCTGCGTAAAGCACTCGGTTTGTTTGCCAATCTGCGTCCTGCGATTTTGTATCCTGAGCTGGCAAATGCTTCCTCACTCAAACCTGAAGTCGTCTCAGGTCTGGATATCCTGATCCTGCGTGAGCTGACTGGTGATATTTATTTCGGTACGCCTCGAGGTGTACGTGAAGCGCCTGATGGTCCTTTCAAGGGAGAGCGTGAGGGGTTTGATACGATGCGTTACGCAGAGCCAGAAATCCGTCGTATCGCACATATTGGCTTTCAGGCTGCTCAAAAGCGCAAAGGCAAATTATGTAGTGTGGATAAAGCCAACGTGCTGGAGACCTCGCAGCTCTGGCGCGATGTGGTGATCGATGTCGCTAAAGACTATCCTGATGTCGCACTCTCGCACATGTATGTCGATAACGCCGCGATGCAGCTGGTGCGTGCGCCGCGCGAGTTTGACGTGATTGTGACAGGCAATTTGTTTGGTGACATTTTGTCCGACGAGGCTGCAATGTTGACAGGCTCAATCGGCATGTTGCCCTCGGCTTCGCTGAATTCCTCGGGCCAAGGCTTGTATGAGCCAAGTCACGGCTCTGCCCCGGATATCGCTGGTCAGGGCATTGCTAACCCTTTAGCTACGATTTTGTCAGCCGCCATGATGCTGCGTTATTCGCTCAATCACGCAGCGCAGGCAGACAGGATTGAAAAAGCGGTACAGACAGTGCTGCAGCAGGGCCTGCGTACCGGCGATATTTATGAGCCAGGCACGACCAAGGTCGGTACTGCTGCGATGGGTGATGCGGTGTTGAAAGCCTTGGCCGCTTAAACCAGAGGGCAAATACGCACAAAGCGGTTAAAATAAATATTAATAATTTATTTGTAAGCTGCTTGTCAGTGCGCGTTAATTATAGAAATTTTGGTGTTGAGATGAAACAATCTGTTGGTTTGGTAGGCTGGCGCGGGATGGTCGGTTCGGTGCTCATGCAACGCATGCGCGACGAGGGTGATTTTGCGTTGATTGATCCGGTATTTTTTTCCACCAGTAATGCTGGCGGTAAAGCTCCGGAGTGGGCAGGATCGACTGCATTGCAAAATGCTTTTGATATCGATGCGCTTAAAAAACTGCCAATCATCGTGACCGCTCAGGGC
>CANCRX010000063.1 GCA_947380655.1 Alcaligenaceae bacterium
GCTCACCGGATCAATCGCAGTCGCCAAGTCAGAAACTGCGACGGCCTCCGGTTTGGCCTTAGACTTTTTCGGTATGCTTACTTTAGGCGCTTTCACTGCCTCAGTTACAACGGCTTGTGGCTCAGCTTCGGTGTCTGTTGCGTGTGCGGCGGATTGTTTACGGCGTTCAAACACCGCCGCAAAAAATCCATCTGTCCCATGCACATCAGGCCTGAGTTTAAGATACGGGCCCTCGATCACAAGGGGTGTGCGGGCAGCCAAAAGAGGGGCTGCATCGATTAACTCAAAATCAGGATGCTCCGCGAGGAATTTTTCAGCCTGATTCTCGTTTTCCTCCACCAGCAGACTGCAGGTCGCATACACCAAGCGTCCACCCGGAGCGACACAACGCGAGGCACTTGCCAGGATCCTGGCTTGTAAATCGACTAACTCCACCAGGCTCTGGGCTGACTGGCGCCATTTCAAGTCCGGATTACGTCTGAGCGTGCCAACCCCACTGCAAGGGGCATCGACCAGTACACGATGGGCTTTTCCTGCCAGACGACGCACCCGCTGATCGTTTTCGTGATCGATCGCAACCGGTACGACGTTTGATAAACCGCTACGGGCAAAACGCGGCTTAGCCTTAGCCAAGCGAGTGGCCGATACATCAAAGGCGTACAACCGGCCCGTCGAACGCATCAATGCTCCGAGTAGCAACGTTTTTCCACCTGCACCCGCACAAAAATCAATCACCATTTCACCGCGCTTGGGGCCGACCAGCAGGGCCAGCAACTGACTACCCTCGTCCTGTACCTCGATCAAGCCATGTTCGAATTGATGCCATTTATTCATCGCAGGACGCCCTTTGAGACGAATCCCCCAGGGTGAGTAAGGCGTGGCGACAGGCGCGTGACGAACGGCATTGCCACGCGTCAGGTCCGCCAGCATCTCATCGCGCTCTGCCTTAAGTGGATTGACACGGATGTCGAGCGCGGCTTGCTGATTTAAGGAATGTGCGAGAGATTCAATCTCTGGAAAATCTTTAATTTTGTCAAATAACCAGTCAGGTAAACTCTCGCGCACCGGCAACGACATCGAGGTCGGCTCAATCTGGGCAATGCGCTCAAGCCAGGCAAGTTCACCGACATCAAGTACCGCTTTAACTTTTTCAGGATCCATGGTGCGTAGCGCAGCTTGGATCGCTAAGCGACGTACAGCATTGCCCACACCACTCTCTGCGAGCTGGCGATAGAGACGCAGATTGCGCAACACGTCATAGACCGACTCAGCCACCTCTGCACGGTCCCTGATGCCCAAGCTAGGATGGGCCCTGAACCAATGCGACACCACCGAGTCCGCAGCAAACCGCATGGTCAGCACCTCATCGAGCACCTTACGGATCTGCTCAAGCCGGATAGTCATGGGAGGTTGGCGCGGTTTATGGACAAACGCAGGCTGCTGGGGTCGCTCAGCGCCCGGCTCACCTCGATGGCCATCGCGTTCATAGCCAGCACCTGAGTCAGAGCGTGCACCACCCGCGCCACTGCGCGAATAGGCCGGCTGTGCATTCATAAGACGCTCGGTTGCGGAGCCTTTGGCTGGCGGCGCACGATCAGGATCAAACGGTCTTGGCGTCGAACGTGCCGATGATGTCGCGCCAGCGCGTGGCTTACCCCGTGAATCGCCCGACTTGGGCCGACCTGGACGACTAGGTGTGCGGGGGTTGCTCATACTGATTGCTCCGATACAAATATTCTTGAATGAACGGCGTCGACCTTGACGCGCTGATCTGGCATTAAATGAACCAGACCCCTGGCAAGCCAAATGGCAACTTGCGGATAAACCACGTGCTCAACAGCTAACACACGCTCTGCCAGTGATTCGGGCGTATCGTCAGACATAACCGGCACGACACCCTGGGCAATGATCGGCCCGTGGTCGAGCACTGGCGTAACAAAATGCACAGTACAACCGTGCGCCTGAACGCCCTTAGCGATGGCTTGCGCATGGGTATGCAGGCCAGGAAATGCGGGTAACAAAGAAGGGTGAATATTGACCAGTCTGCCCGCGTAATGCTGAACAAACTCAGGAGTCAGCACCCGCATAAAACCAGCAAGTAACACGTAATCTGGAGAATATTGTTCAATGGTCGCGCTTAACGCCGCATCAAACTCATTTCTGCTTGAAAAATCTGTGTGAGAAACAACATGTGTTGCAATTCCCTTGTCACTGGCCCATTTTAGCCCAGTACTCACGGCGCGGTTGGAAATAACCGCCAATACGTCCGCTGCACAATGATCTGCGAGACAAGACTCGACGATTTTCTGCATGTTTGAACCCTGCCCGGATATCAAAATCACAAAGCGCTTACGTAAAAAAGAGGGGTCAGACATGGGATTCCACTTACAAGGCAGTGCGAAATTGTAAACTGTTGCTTGTGAAAACCTCCTTACGCATCCGTCGACACCCTCCCGCGCCCTCTTTGCGCTTCTCCTCAGCTCTGTCAATAGGCAACTTTGACGGGGTTCACCTCGGCCATACGGCAATGCTCGAACAGGTCTGCGCGGCCGCCCGAGAGCATGCACTCGTCCCGAGTGTATTAACTTTCTTCCCTCATCCCCGCCAGTATTTTGCTCAAGTGAACCATCGACCGGAACTTTCTCCGCCGCAAATTAGCGGGATCCGCGACAAAATCACCGCACTGGCTCAATCCGGCATAGAACAAATCATCCTGGCACGCTTTAACCGTCACATGGCAGAAATGTCCGCGAGCGACTTTGTGACCCAGTTACTGATTGAGCGTTTAGGTGCACGCTGGTTGCTGGTGGGCGAAGACTTCCGCTTTGGTCGTCAACGGACCGGGGATATCGAATTACTGAAAAAAATCGGTCTTCAGCATGGCATGCAGGTCCAGACCATGTCTGATGTCACGGACGCGCATGGACATCGGATCTCCAGCTCCGAGGTGCGCTCCGCACTCGGTGCGGGCGATCTGGACCACGCAGCACACCTGCTAGGCAGACCTTTTGCGATGAGCGGACATGTCATTCATGGCAAAAAACTCGGTCGCACACTGAATATGCCCACCATGAATATGCGCGTCACACCGCGCTGTGCAGCCCGCTCTGGCATTTATGTCGTACGCGTCCATGGTTTGGGTGACCAGCCTCTGCCAGGTGTAGCCAGCCTCGGGGTGCGCCCGACCGTCGAAGACGATGGCAGAATTCTGCTCGAAACCCACTTATTAACAAGCAACCCGGATGCTTACGGTAAACTCATCCGGGTCGAACTCCTGCAACATGTGCGGGATGAAGAAAAATTTCCTGATCTCCCAACCCTGACTGCCGCCATGCATGCCGATGCACAGCATGCACGCTCTTATTTTGCGCTCCATGGACTATAAAAACACACTCAATCTGCCCGACACCAAGTTCCCGATGCGCGGTGACTTGCCTAAACGCGAACCTCTCTGGGTAGCCGCCTGGCAAGAAAAAAAGGTTTATCAGGCTATACGCGAGGCGAGCCTGGGTCGCCCCAAATTTCTTCTGCATGACGGTCCACCCTATGCCAATGGAGATATTCACATTGGTCATGCGGTCAATAAAATCCTGAAAGACATCATCATTAAAAGCCGCAATATGGCTGGCTTTGATGCGGCTTACGTGCCTGGCTGGGATTGTCATGGCATGCCAATCGAAATTCAGATCGAAAAGAAATACGGCAAACATTTACCGGTTGCTGAGGTGCAGGCCAAAGCCCGCGCCTATGCTCTGGAACAGATTGAACGACAGAAAAAAGACTTCATTCGTCTTGGAGTACTGGGCGATTGGAACAACCCTTACCTGACAATGAATTTCAGCAACGAAGCCAACGAAATTCGTGCGTTAGGTCGTATTCTGGACAAAGGTTATGTTTTTCGCGGCCTGAAACCCGTTAACTGGTGTTTCGACTGTGGCTCGGCGCTTGCCGAAGCCGAAGTCGAATACGCGGATCGCAAAGATCCTGCCGTCCATATCGCCTTTCCGTTTGCGGATCCAGCTGCAGTCGCAAAGGCCTTCGGTGTACCGAGCGTAGACAAGGGTGCGATCGTAATCTGGACCACCACCCCCTGGACTATTCCTTCGAATCAGGCATTAAACATCCATCCTGAATTTGAATATGCTCTGGTACGTGTGACACCCGCACCGGCTACGGGCGCGCTGCTGATACTGGCCGTAGACCGTGTAGAAGCCTGCATGAAAGAATGGGGCATGGAAGGCGAAATCATCGCCAAGTGCGTTGGCTCCGCACTGAGTCTGGTCAATTTCGAACACCCACTGACAAAGTTCGATGCGGGCTATAAACGTTTGTCGCCGGTCTATCTGGGGGACTACGTTACGCTTGATACGGGTACGGGTGTGGTGCACTCAGCACCTGCATACGGTATCGAAGATTTCCTGTCCTGCAAAGCGCATGGCGTAAAAGATAGCGAGATGATCAGCCCAGTCATGGGTGACGGTAAATTCGTGCCAAGCCTGCCTGGTTTTGGCGGCTTAACCATCTGGGAAGCGAACCCAAAAATTGTCGAGGCACTCACCAACGCGGGTACGCTAATTAAAGTCGAACAGCACTCGCATAGTTATATGCATTGCTGGCGCCATAAAACACCGATTATTTATCGCGCGACCAGTCAGTGGTTTGCCGGGATGGATGTCAAACCAAAGACCGATGAGCCGAGCTTGCGCACCAGCGCGTTGGCAGCCATCGAAGCAACTGAATTTTTCCCTGCCTGGGGACGTGCACGCTTGCATGCCATGATCGCCAATCGTCCTGACTGGACCCTGTCTCGGCAGCGTCAATGGGGCGTGCCCATGGCGTTCTTTATTCATAAGGAAACCGGAGCTCTACACCCCAATACACCGGCACTTCTTGAAGAAGTCGCCAAACGTGTTGAGAAAGAAGGTATCGAGGCTTGGCAGGCCATCGAACCCGCCGACCTGTTAAGTGTTGAAGATGCACGGATATACGAAAAAAATCGTGACACACTGGATGTCTGGTTTGACTCTGGCACCACGCATGCAACGGTGCTGGGCGGCCCCAACAACGAACACAATGGCTCGCACGGTGCGCAACTCACCTGGCCGGCGGACTTGTATCTTGAAGGCTCAGACCAGCATCGCGGCTGGTTTCACTCGTCATTGCTGACAGGTTGCATGCTCTACGGACGCGCACCCTATAAAGGCTTGCTGACCCACGGTTTTGTGGTCGACGGCAATGGTCGCAAGATGAGTAAGTCAGTTGGTAACGTAATTGCGCCTCAGAAAGTATCAGATAGTCTGGGTGCAGAAATCTTGCGCTTATGGGTTGCCAGCACAGACTACTCCGGTGAGCTCTCCATCTCCGATGAAATTCTTAAACGCGTTGTGGAAGGTTATCGCCGTATCCGCAACACGCTGCGCTTTCTACTCGCGAACCTGGCTGATTTCAATGCCAGCACAGATGCCATCGCGATCGAGCAAATGCTTGAGATTGATCAGTATGCGTTAGCCATGACGGCTCAGATGCAAAGCGAAGTGCTCGCTAATTTTGAGCACTACGATTTCCATCCAGCCATGTCACGCTTACAGGGTTTTTGTTCTGAGGACTTAGGCGCGTTTTATCTGGACGTACTGAAAGACCGGCTCTACACCTCTGCGCCGCGCAGCCTTGCTCGCCGCTCGGCACAAACCGCTCTGCTCCACATCACGCAAAGCCTGCTTAAGTTGATGGCGCCCGTGCTGTCATTCACCGCGGAAGAAGCCTGGGAAATCCTCGGTTCCACCACGCTTGGCCAAGCAGGCAAGCCCTCCACACTCACGATCTTTACCGAGTGCTACCACAGCTTGCCAACCGTTGATGCGTCCACTACGCTCACCACGCGCTGGACACGTATCCGAGAGATTCGCGCGCAAGTCATGCGTAAACTCGAAGAGTTGCGCACGGCTGGCAGCATCGGTTCTTCGTTGCAAGGGGAAGTCGAGCTCACGGCAAGTGGCGAGGACCTGACCTTGTTGCTCAGCGTAGCCGAGCAACTCCCCTTTATTTTCATTGTCTCGCGAGTTAGTGTTCAGCCGGGTGTGGGCGAACTGCAAATCAACATCGCGGCCTCCGGTCACCAGAAATGCGAGCGCTGCTGGCATTACCGTGCCGACATTGGACAAGACGCGGCCCATCCGCATATTTGCGGGCGCTGCGTACTTAATCTAAACGATGCATAAAGCCTATTCAGGTGTAGGGAGGTGGCTGTGGCTAGCGGGCTTGCTGATCGTGCTCGATCAGTTGAGCAAGCTTGGCTTTGATTCACGACTGAAGTATGGCGAACGGATTCATTTGCTGCCCTTTTTCGACTTCACCCTGCTCTATAACCCAGGTGCTGCCTTCAGTTTTTTAGCCGATGAGACTGGCTGGCAAAGGTGGTTTTTTACCTTGCTCGCGTTGGCTGCTTCTCTCTTTATTATCTGGATGATGCAGAAAAACAAAACCCAGCACAGGATGATGCTTGCGTTAGCCTTAATCCTTGGGGGCGCAATTGGTAATGTGATTGACCGGATCGCCTATGGACACGTGGTTGATTTCCTGTTGTTTTACTGGCGTGAATGGTATTACCCAGCGTTCAATATCGCTGATATTTGCATTACGCTCGGTGCTATGCTTTTGATACTCGATGAGCTGTTGCGACTGAAAGGTACACGTTCAAAATGACTAAAGATCTGCAAGGTAAACGCATCGTATTAGGCTTGAGTGGCGGTATCGCTTGCTACAAGTCCGCAGAACTCGTGCGCCGCATGATTGATCTGGGTGCTTCTGTCGATGTCGTCATGACCGATGCCGCCACGCATTTCATAACCGCGGTGACGATGCAAGCCTTGTCGGGGCGACCAGTTTTTCTGGATGCCTGGGATGCGCGCATCCCGAACAATATGCCTCATATTGATCTGACGCGTGGCGCAGATGCTGTATTAATCGCCCCTGCTTCGGCAGATTTCATGGCGAAGCTCGTACAGGGCCGCGCGGATGACTTGCTCTCCACGCTTTGTCTGGCACGCGCATGTCCTTTGCTGGTCGCACCCGCCATGAATCGCGAAATGTGGGCAGCAGCACCTACACAACGCAATGCAGAACAACTGAAACGCGATGGTGTCATGATCCTGGGACCTGGCAATGGTGATCAGGCATGTGGTGAAACAGGTGATGGCCGTATGCTTGAGCCTGCTCAATTACTCGCGGAACTCGTTGGTTTTTTTCAACCTAAATTGCTCAGCGGCAAGCGTGTCCTGATCACTGCGGGTCCAACCGTTGAACCGATCGACCCTGTTCGCGTCATCAGTAACCGTTCCTCGGGCAAAACAGGCTATGCGCTTGCACGCGCTGCCTGGGAAGCAGGCGCTGAGGTCACACTGATCTCCGGACCCACTGCACTGAGCACACCTCATGGCGTCACACG
This sequence comes from Alcaligenaceae bacterium, assembly GCA_947380655.1. Taxonomy (GTDB): domain Bacteria; phylum Pseudomonadota; class Gammaproteobacteria; order Burkholderiales; family Burkholderiaceae_B; genus Zwartia. The sequence goes on from CANCRX010000063.1 coordinate 7,445, forward strand.
CATCAACGTAGAAACCGCTGAGCAAATGTATAACGCCGTGCTTGCAAGTGCTGCGAATCAGGATATTTTCATTGCAGTCGCAGCGGTTGCTGATTGGCGTGTAGCCAAGGTCGCAACGGACAAGATCAAGAAAAACGCTGATCAGCCGCCCGAGCTTTCTTTTATCACCAACCCGGATATTTTGGCGACCGTTGCCAAGCTCCCGAATGGTCCATGGTGTGTGGGCTTTGCAGCGGAAACTGAACGCCTGTCAGAATTCGCACACGAAAAAAGACTGCGTAAAGGTATACCGATGCTCATCGGCAATCTCGCACAGCACGTCATGGATGCAGACCACACAACCGTATCCATTTTCGATATGCATGGTGAACATCCGCTTGCGACGAGCGGCAAACAAGACGTTGCCCGTCAACTGATTCACGCTATCGCCACACGCGTCGATGGAACTCAGGCCTGATCAGGCTGTGAGCCCATGGAAGCACTGATCCAACAAGCCGCTGAGTTCATTCGTCAAAACCAGGCTTGGGCGGGCCCGATCATTTGCCTCATGACTTTTGGTGAGTCGATGTTCATTTTAGGCATCCTGATCCCAGCAACCGCCCTGCTTTTAATGACTGGCGGATTGGTGGCGTCCGGCACACTTCCTTTACTGCCTATTCTTCTATGGGGTTATGCCGGAGCGCTGCTGGGCGATGCCGTTTCTTTCTGGCTGGGAAGATGGATCGGACCGAGCGTATTGCGCTGCAAACCCTTAAGCACTCACCGCAGGACCGTTGCGCGCGCCAGGCTGTTGTTCTTCCGCTATGGCTTCTTTGCCGTCCTGCTCGGTCGCTTTTTAGGGCCGATTCGCAGTACGATTCCTACCGTCGCAGGCGTCATGGGCATGCCAGAATACAAATTCCAACTGGCTAATTTCATTTCTGCACTGTTCTGGGTACCCGGACTATTGATGCCAGGTTATATGGCGATTCATGCTGCCGAGTCGTTCAAGCTTTTAAAACTTTTCTGATTTTTTAACCATGAAACCTGTTGATCTCAAAATACTCGATGCGCGCATGCGTGACCAATTGCCTGCCTATGGCACACCAGGTTCGGCAGGACTTGACTTGCGCGCCTGCCTGGATGCGCCTCTGGTGATTGAGCCAGGCGCCACCCATTTGGTGCCGACAGGCCTGGCCGTTCACATAGCAGATCCTGGTTATGCGGCAGTAATCTTGCCTCGCTCTGGCTTGGGTCACAAACACGGTATTGTGCTGGGCAACCTTGTTGGTTTAATTGACTCTGATTATCAAGGTCCGTTGATGGTTTCAGCCTGGAACCGCAGCAATACCGCCTATACCTTGCAACCCATGGAACGGCTGGCCCAGCTTGTGGTGCTGCCCATTGCGCAGGTCCAATTTAATCTGGTCGAAGATTTCGATGCATCCGCGCGCGGAACGGGTGGTTTTGGTTCGACTGGCAAAGCTTAAGCAGCAAACTCACGCGTATCGCTCAGGGCGCCAGACGGTCCTTGATCCATTCCTGTTGAGCATTCAGCCGATAACAAATCCTGTCGTGCAGGCGCGAAGGACGCCCCTGCCAGAACTCCCAATAGTCAGGGATCAAACGATAACCACCCCAATGCGGGGGACGGGGGGGATTCATGCCGTACTTCATGCCATATTCAGCTGCTTTGGCAATAATCGAGCCTCGACCATTGATTATGGTGCTTTGAGGAGAGGCCCAGGCACCTATGCGACTAGCAAGTGGACGACTGGAGTAATACTCGTCTGACTCAGCGGAATCGACTTTTTCAACGCGGCCCTCGATCCGGACAACCCGCTCCATCTCGACCCAGTGAAACTGAAGCGACGCAAAGGGCGAGCCCGCAAGCTCCTGACCCTTGCGGCTTTGATAGTTAGTAAACCAGACAATACCTCGCTCATCGCACCCTTTAATCAGCACGATCCGGCTCGAGGGTCGACCATTGCTACCCACGGTCGCAAGGGTCATCGCATTTGGCTCAGGGATCTTGTGTTCAAACGCTTCATTCAGCCAAGACTGAAACTGCTTGAGCGGTTCACTCGCGACCTCGTGTTCCTCAAGCGAGCCAAGCTCATAGCTTTTACGTAAGTCGGATAAAGGTGTTTGGTTGCTCATATTTAATCCAAGTCGTTAATTAGAATTGCCTGGTTCATCAACCATTCAATCAAAGCGGTGTGTATAACGATTTAACTTATCAAGGTTTGACGGATTTTGCTATGAAACTATCAAACCACTTTTTTTGATCCCGCACACCAAAAAGAAAAACACCGCGATGATCTGCCTGATCTCCAGCATAAATAGAGCTTGCTGAAGCCCCTCCCAACAGCTTTTGCGTAGCTTCCGGGAGCTGGCCAATGATTTTAGGCGTCACTTCATCCCGCCCGCCGTAGTACGTTCTCAAGGGCACCTCGCTTTTCCAGCGGTATGCCTGATTTTTATCCAACAACTGCCAGTAAGGTGAATCACCTAGCACTCCACTTTTAGCAAAGTCTGAACGGATAAAATCCTGAAGTTTGGGAGGGGTTACTTTGAAAAAAGTCTCCCAATCTATTTTTCCCTGATACAGGTCTCTGGATGCTTGAAGATACTCAGGCTTGACTGCCGACTCAAGCAATCCCACCTGGCTCATGTAGAACTCTTGCGCCTGGAGCTGGATGGCTACCACTGCAGGCAAATACACGGCATCGACAGGTTGATAATTATTCAGCCAGCGATTCATCGTCAGGTAAATATCTACAGGGGCGCTTGCGGCTGCAACAGCAGTGACGTTAATCCCGAGAATATCCAGCTTTTTCAGAAACTGCATCGTGACCCAACCACCTTGCGACCATCCACTCATAAAAAAATGGCTGGCGGTAAGCTGCATGGAATCCATAATATCTTTAGCAGACCAAAGCATATCGAAGGTCGCTTGCCGCGTACTATCTTTCACCAGATAACTATCCGGCAACGCTGACAGACCCCTGCCAAAATAGTCGGCAGCTACCACCACATATCCCTGGGCAGCAAAGGCCGCAAGCATGATGCTTGTTTCCATGGACTTATCTGGATTGGAGGGCACAAAACTTTTATCAAATACTGTACCGTGCTGATAGGATACGACTGGGAAAGTCTTATCCCCTGTTACAGGAATAGCGAGCAACCCTGATGCGAGAGTGGGTTGATTGTTGAGCTCAGGGATAACGGAACGATACCGGACGCGGTATAAATTGACAGCAAATTTAGCTGGGTTAAATGCATTGCGATACGCATCAGGCTGTGTCGAGCTCGCCATGAAGCCAGCAATACCTGAACTCAGGATCTGATCAAGTTTGGTTTGATCGTAGGTTGCGATCAACTGATACTCGAGGCCAGCGTTTACTTTTACAAACTCAGGATTTTCAGCCGCCTGAACTTGCATACTCAAGCAGAGGGAAAACAAAATGAAACAAAATTTCCTGAGCATGTTCATCCGATTACTGCGCGTAGGAAAACTTACCATCCTTGATGGTCGCCATCACGCGCGCACGCTGATCAAAACCCTGATGATCCTGTGGTGTGACATTCAACACACCATTAGGGACCGTTAAATTCTGAGTATTTTCCAGCGCCTCTCGCAAAGCCTGACGAAATTCAATCGTTGATGGCTTGGCGCCTGTTTTCAATGCACGCGCGACAGCATTGTCCAGCAGCATCCATGCCCCCATCGCATCTCCGACAAACTGGGTCATCGTATTCGGACCATGCTGTGCTTCGTATCGATCGGTGAACTCAAGTGCGACTTTTCGCACTGGATTTGAGTCGGGTAACTCGCGAGCCACCACTCCGGGGCCAGTAGGAAATAATGTGCCTTCTACGTCCTTGCCACCCACCTGCAGAAATTCGAGTGTGCCGATACCATGCGTTTGATAAATCAAACCTTTATAGCCACGTCCAACCAGTGTTTTTTGCGGCAAAGCGGCAGGCGTGCCGGAACCCGCGATCAGGATTGCTTCAGGTTTTGCGGACATAAGCTTGAGAACCTGTCCCACCACCGACTGATCGGTACGCTGAAATGACTCTTGCGCAACGATTTCGGGATTCCCTGCGGCTGCAGCAGTAAATTCTTTCGACCACCCTTCCCCGTACGAGTCTGCAAAGCCAATAAAACCAACCTTTTTAATCCCACGTCGACGCATATCTTCAACTAAGGCTGTCGCCATCAACGCATCATTCTGAGGTAATTTAAACGCCCATTTTCTTTTCGGATCACTTTGTGGCGTGACGATCGAGGCCGAGGCTGCCAGGGCGATCATGGGTGTACTGGTCTCCTGCAATACATCGAGTCCTGCCAGTGCAGCCGGTGTAATGTTGGGGCCGATAATGGCATCAACCTTGTTTTCCGAGGTCAATTTGCGAGAATTGCGCACAGCCTGGCTGACATCTGTCGCGTCATCGAGAATCACGTAACGTGCGGGTTGACCGCCGAGTGTCTGAGGCCAGAATTTGATCGCGTTCGCAGACTGGATGCCGATTGCTGCGGCAGGACCTGTCGTTGAAATATCCACACCGATCACAATTTCGGCTAGGACTGGCAGTGAAAAAACACTCAGGGCACACAGTGCCAGCAGGCGATACTTTAAAGTCATCCTCAATCCTTTAGGGCTACTCAATTACTTGTACATTGCGCGCCAGCTGGATCTGCACGGGAAATCAATGATTCGGCTATCTGGGCAGAAAGCAGCTGGGTATTTTTCTGCTGGCCGGTCACCAAAGCAGAGACACCAATCGCGACAGGTTGCTGCACGCGGGTAAAGCAAGTCAATACCTTGTTCGAACCGGCAAAACGAATCCTCCATAAAGCATGGATCGCAACATACTGACCAGGCACCATATCAAATCTTTGCACATCAACCTGAATACGGGTCACATTCGCATCACCCGTTCCGGAAGCCAGGTTTTGTACGGGTGGCATACCCAGACGAGTCGTAAGTTCCAGAGAAAGTGCAGTTCTGAGGTGCGAGGACAAGGGGGCGGTCCACAAATCATTAGAAAGTACGAGCACCCGACCATCGGTTTGCTGCACGACCAAAGAAGCTAAATCAGCCTCGGGAGGTACTGTCACATCAGCCAGCGCATAAGGCCCGAGCTGTTTTCCGGGAGCATTCGTTGAACCAGTTGATACGGGCGGGCTCAGTGTGTAGTTGAAAGGAGCGGTAGATCCACACGCGGCAAGGACAAGACTCGCCAGCATCATCATCAAAATCTTCATCTAGCAGGCGCTCCAAGAGTATCGCGTGAGTAAGGCTGACCCGAACGGCCCCGGATCAATGAATCAGGTTGTGATTGCAACGCGTCAGTCAGCACGCGTAAAGAGCGCAGACTGCGCTTGATATCCTCAAGCGCTGCATCAATATTGGCGGGTAAAGGACTGCCTGGTGCAATCATCGTGTCAAGATTTTTGAAACTTGATTCGACCTGAACCAGAGCGGAAGACAGCTTTGGAGTTACCTGCTTGTTGAGATCGATTGTCAGGATTTTGAATTCCTTGAGCGTATCGTTGAGCTCTTTACCAATCGAATCAAAAGGAATTTTTTCCAACTTGGCCATGATATTCGAGAGGTTTTGCTGCAACTTGTCTAAATCATCGGCCTCAATCGTCGGCATTTCAAATGGCAGCGTTGTTTTGAAACGCAAACCTTTTTGTACCTGTGGAAAATCCTCCAGGGCAATATAAAGTTGACCCGTAAGAAGATTGGCACTGCGTAATTGCGCGCGTAGCCCACGACCGGCAAGCATAGCAAGAGACTTAACAACTTCCTCTGGCGTCCTGTCAACCATCTTCATGTCACTGTAAATGGTTCCCAAGCGTTCCGGGTAAAGCGTTGCGCCAACGCGCGTAAAAAACTTTCGTTTCATCGCATCAAAATCCAGATCAACTGAATTCACAATACCGATATCAACACCCTGAAACACCACACTCGCTCCAACTTTAAGACCGCGTGAGGGTTGATCAAAACGCATGTCAATCGGCACGGCGATTCCGACAGGCACTAACTCGGCTGCACGACGGGTGTCATAGAGCGTGAATACTTCGGTTGATGAAACGGCTTGCTCATTCTTACCAAAAGAAGCGAAAGAAATACCCCCTGCAATTAATGAAACAAGAGATTGCGTATTGACCTGCACACCATCCGTGCCAAGGGTGATATCAATTCCACTTTCGTTCCAAAAACGTGTACTTTCATTCACGTATTTGTCATAAGGCGCATCGATAAATACATCAATATCGACAAACTTGCCAACCTTATCAAGTTTGTAACTGGTCACCATACCGGCTTGAATACGACGGAAGAAAACAGGTGATCCTTCACCAAGAGAGCCCAGATCAGGTGCGCGTAACTTGAATTTTGATCCAGGGCGATCGCTGGTGATTGGAGGGGGCTGCTCAAGCCCCACAAACTCCGTCTGATCCGAACTGCGATGTAACGCATCATCCGTATCTGTTTCGATATAGACGCCCGAAAACAAAGTCGATAAACCCGATACGCCACCCAGACCAACCCGAGGTTTGACAATCCAGAACCTTGTACCGGAGTGAGCGAGTCCCGCAGCATCTTTGGAAAGCTCTGCATCCACAATCACTGAGTCACGCTTCGCACTCAGGCGGATCGCCTTGACCATGCCGATCACGACATCACGATATCTGATCTGTGTTTTACCCACTTCAAGGCCTGAAGCAGACTCGAAAACAATTGAAATTTTAGGACCTTGTTTGGAAACAGAATTCCATATGATCGACAACCCCAGCAGCGCGGCCACAATGGGGATTAGCCAGACCCAGGCGAGATTGCGTTTAGGTTTGCGAGACACGCGTGGCAGAGGCAATGAGCCTGTGTTGCTAGACGACTCAGGCATGCAAGCAACTCCTTTTATTGGAAATAAAAATTTGACTAATGGCTGGATTCAAAATCGGCTCGCGTCAGGTGTCTGCGGTGTCCAGCCAATCGCCAAGCCAAGCGTGGGTCAAAACCCATTGCCGCAAGCATGGTCAATATGACGACCCCGCCAAACGCTGCAGCACCACCACCTGGCTCAATACTCAGCAAGGAACCAAAATGCCCCAATGCCGACAGTAGTATAACTACGAAAACATCCAGCATTGACCACTGTCCGATGAACTCAACAACGACGTACAGATGCGTTCTTTCTCGCAAGTTGCGACCCGTTCGGTGCTGCGTCATAAAAACCAACATCGCCAGCGCGAGCAGCTTAAATAAAGGTACAACTACGCTCGCGATAAAAACGACCAGAGCAATATCCCAGGAACCCATATGCCAAAGTTCAATCACTCCACCCAGAATAGTGTGCGCCGACTCACTGCCTAATGAAGTGACTTTCATGATCGGCAGCATGTTAGCGGGGATATAAAGAATCGCCGCGCCAAGCATCAACGCCCATGTCCGCGTAATCAGTGCTGGCGAAGGTGGCTTAGGAACAGAGGCAGGTTTTGCTGCAAGCCCAATGTCGTGAGCCATCGACCGAATTTTTCCCGAACTCAGTCGAGTCAGCGCAGTAATCAGGATCGCGGTGGTCGCCGTAGCAAATAATCCTATGCCTGGCGTCAATGAAGCGAGTCCAGCGAGTTTGACGACTGCGACCATCACGCCCATCAAAAACACAGGCACCATGCACCACGGTTTTAAACGGTCAACCCAAAGAATCGCTGTATCGAAAAATACAGGTAAGCGCCCAAAAGCCAGGGCACCAAAGATCCAGATCAGCAAACAAAGCTGACAGGCGGGTAAGAAAAAACCCGCGGCAAAGGTAATCGCAGCGACCTCTGGATACCCGACCTGCCAGGTCACAACCACGGCATCAATAAATGAAGCAGCCTGACCGGCCCCCTGCACATAAAGTGTAGCGACAGGAAAGGCATTGGCCAGCGTAAAGCTAATGATCGTGGCAATCAGTACAGCAAGCCAGGCGGCCGCAGAAAATACTGCATAGGTTTCAAGCGTACTGCCACAACGAATACAAGTCGCCCACTCACCAACGTCGAGTTCGGGACGGCGATATACAACCCCACAATGATGACAGGTCAATGAATGTGGGGGAGCAAGCTCAGACATTAGTGAACCAACTCTGTTTCCTGATCAGAACCAGCATTGCGCGACTGTTGTTTAGGTGAAGTCTCACCAAAAGTCAAAATAACCTTGTCATGATCATCGACATCAACCGTCACCGACCCCCCGTCCAGCAGCTTGCCAAACAGCAACTCATCTGCCAGAGCACGTCTCAACGTATCCTGAATCAGACGCTGCATGGGGCGCGCGCCCATCAGCGGATCAAAGCCTGCCTTGCCCAAATAAGCACGCAGCGCATCGGTGAATGTCGCATCTACGCGTTTCTCGTGCAACTGATCCTCTAACTGCATCAAGAACTTGTCAACCACGCGCAGGATCACTTCTTGATTAAGCGGAGCAAAGGGAACGATGGCATCGAGTCGATTGCGGAACTCAGGAGAAAACAAGCGTTTGATATCCGCCATTTCATCACCGCTGGCACGGGTATTGGAAAATCCAATATTGGGTTTGTTCAACGCCTCAGCACCCGCGTTGGTGGTCATGATCAGGATGACATTACGAAAATCAGCTTTGCGACCATTGTTATCCGTGAGCGTGCCGTGGTCCATGACCTGAAGCAAAATATTAAACACATCAGGATGCGCCTTTTCGATCTCGTCGAGCAATAGCACGCAATGCGGCTGCTTGTTGATCGCCTCGGTGAGCAAGCCACCTTGATCGAACCCCACATAGCCTGGTGGCGCACCGATTAGTCGCGAAACCGTGTGACGCTCCATGTATTCCGACATATCAAAGCGCAACAACTCAACACCCAGAGTAAATGCGAGCTGTCTGGCCACCTCAGTTTTACCCACACCCGTCGGGCCAGAAAACAAAAATGCACCAATCGGCTTTTCTGGGCGTCCCAGACCTGAACGAGCCATTTTGATTGCCGAGGATAACGCCTCAATCGCATTATCCTGACCATAGACCACAGTCTTTAAATCACGATCCAGTGTTTTGAGCTTGCTGCGATCGTCATTGGATACCGTAGCAGGTGGAATGCGGGCGATCTTGGAGACAATGGCTTCGATTTCAGTCTTACCTATCACTTTCTTTTGCTTGGAGCGTGGCAATAAACGCTGTGCAGCGCCCGCCTCGTCGATCACGTCAATGGCCTTGTCGGGCAAATGTCGGTCGTTAATGTGGCGCGCGGACAGCTCCGCTGCAGCGATCAAGGCTGCACCAGAATATTTAACGCCATGGTGGGTCTCAAACCGACCTTTCAGACCACGCAAAATCTGGATAGTCTGCTCAACACTTGGCTCAGGCACATCGACTTTTTGAAAACGACGGGACAACGCAGCATCTTTTTCAAACACACCTCGAAATTCTGTATAAGTCGTCGCGCCAATGCAGCGCAACTGGCCCGAGGATAAGGCAGGCTTGAGCAGATTCGACGCATCGAGCGTGCCACCCGAAGCAGAGCCAGCACCAATTAGCGTATGGATCTCATCAATAAACAAAATTGCCTGCGGGTTGCCCTTAAGTTGTTTAAGAACGCCTTTCAGACGCTGCTCGAAATCACCACGGTATTTAGTGCCCGCAAGCAGCGCACCCATGTCGAGCGAATAAACAT
>CANCRX010000064.1 GCA_947380655.1 Alcaligenaceae bacterium
ACGTTTAAGGATGAGCGCAGGGATATATTGCGCTCAACCCAAGGCGCGCTGGATTATCTGCAAGAGTTGTATGGTTTGTACGACGACTGGCAATTGGCGATCGTTGCCTATAACTGGGGGCCAGGTAATGTGAGTCGCGCAGTGGCAAAAGCAAAAGCGCAGAAATTACCCCCAACCTATGCCAACCTGAGTTTACCCAAAGCCGCGCGAGACTATCTCGTCTGGGTGGCTGCTTACAAAGATATCATCACGCATCCCTCCGCGTATGGACTGGTATTGCCGCCACTTAATGATTATCCATATTTTGTCGTGATAGATGTCACACGCAATATTGATATCAGCGTGGTACTGGAGCTTGCTGACATATCTAAAGAGGATTTTTTGAAACTCAACCCCTCATTTAATAAGCCAGTGATTTTGAGCGCTCCCGAGCAAAAAATATTGCTGCCTTATAAAAATGCGGAAAATTTTCAAAATAATTTACGCGAATATTCCAAACCACTCACCACGTGGAAACAAACTGGTCCGGTTGTGCCCGCAGGCAAGAAAAAATAATCCCCGAACCAGTTTGTTTTGACAAAGACGCGCTCAATAACCGCCTGTACCTTGACCCGCTGAAGGTGTAGCAGGTGTCCAGCCTGTCAGGCGTGCAACTTCAGCCTTGACGAAACTCGTCATCGCTCCACGATCACTGACTAGCATCACCATCTGAAAACCCTGATCAATATAGCGCTGAGTAAATTTCGAACTATTGGTATGCATGCCTGCGATCACATTGTGCTTTTTACAGAGCTCGAGCATGCGATTAACGGTCGCGATGTGCAGTGGCTCATCGTTATCCATCACGGGTGGCAGACCGAGCGCGAGTGCCAGGTCTGTTGGTCCGATGTAGGCGCCATCCAAACCTGGGGTCGAGATGATCTCTTCCATTTTCTCGATGCCTTCAGGCGTCTCGATCATGACGATGCAAGCCATTTCACGATCGGCATGTTTTTGATAGTCTGGGCCACCGTAATACATTGCTCTGTTCGGGCCGTTGCTGCGCATCCCTGTAGGTGGATAGCGGCATGCTGCGACAGCACGCTCTGCTTCTTCGCGGTTGCTGACCATGGGGACGATTACACCATAGGCACCTGCATCAAGCACTTTCATGATCATGGCTGGTTCATTCCACGGCACGCGAACAAACGGAGTGACGTTCGTGGTTGAAATCGCTGTCAGCATTGGCACGACATCAGAATAATCGATACAGCCATGTTGCATATCGACGCAGAGCCAGTCCACGCCAGTATGCGCCATGCCCTCAGCTGAAAAGCAGTGAGGAATAGATAGCCAGGCACCAATGGCGGGTTTGCCTTCGCGCCAGAGTTTTTTGACGTTGTTCATGCGCATATTCAATACTCCTGAGTAAGTGTTGGTGAGTCATTCAAATTCAATTTAACGATCGGATACCTTAATCGGCGCGGATATTATTACTTTTAACCAGTGCGCTCCATTTTTCAATTTGACCTTGCAGAAACGTTGCGAACTCTTTGGGTGAGTTCCCTACAGGTTCGACCCCCTGAGCTGCCATACGTTTTTGAACTTCTGGTTGTTGGGTAGCGAGTTTGACTGATTCCGAGAGTTTGTTAATGATATCGGGAGCTGTGCCTGCAGGTACAAAAAAACCATTCCATTCGACGACTTCAAAGTCTTTGTATCCAATTTCTTTTACAGTCGGGACGTCAGGCAATACCTTCATGCGCTGAGCACCTGTGGTCGCAAGCGCACGGATCTTGCCAGACTGGATATGGGCAAGTCCTGTTATAGGATTCGTGAAATAAGCAGACAATCTGCCTGCCAGTACATCCGCCATCGCTGGCGCCCCACCTTTGTATGGCACATGCACCCAGTCGATCCCCGCGTCACGAGCGAGCAGTTCAGCAGCCAGGTGTGCAGCGCCTCCAGCGCCATACGAGCCGTAATTCAATTTACCTGGATTCGCTTTGGCATAGGTAATCAGTTCCTGAACACTTTTGAATGGCGTTTCGGCGGGGACCACTAGAATAAGAGGCATGTTGATCGCCTGAGAGACAGGAATCAGATCTTTAACGGGATCAAAGGGTAGTTTGTGCAGTACAGCATTCACAACGTAGGGAAACGTATCAAACAACATGGTGTAGCCGTCTGCAGGGGATTGCAACACCGTATTCGCAGCCAGAATGCCGCTAGCCCCTGGTCGGTTTTCAACCACAATAGGTTGCCCCAGTAGTGCCGCCATAGGCTGAGCCAGCGCGCGCGCATTGCCGTCTGCCCCGCCTCCTGGAGGGTAGGGCACGACTAAACGTAGAGGCCTGTTGGGAAAGTTTTGTGCAAAGCTGTGTGTGATTGGCAAGATTCCTAGCAAAATCACAAGCAGAGAATTTCTAATTTGGATAAATAGGGATGAAGGCATAGTTGTCTCTATAATTAATTTTGCTAATCATAAGCCCAAGTTGCACGATCGCGGCAGACATTACAACCAGAGTAATACTAAAAATAACGGAGAGACAATGAATCAGAAAATGGGACCGGGGCACAAACTGAGTGTGCAGAGCCAGGAGCAGCCTGCGAGCAGCAAGAGGCGTGCGGCTATCTTGTGTAGTCTGGCTAGCCTGGTCTCGAGTCGTCTGAGTTTTGCTCAGTCAGACTGGCCTAATCGCGCGATTCACCTGGTTGTGCCATTTTCAGCAGGAGGCGCAGCGGATACCTCGGCACGTGCGTTTGCTGCGCAATTAACGGAAATTCTTGGTCAAAACGTCGTAGTCGAGAACCGGACCGGTGGAAATGCCGTGGTAGCGGCCAGTGCGGTGTTACAAGCGCCGCGTGATGGCTATACCTTTATCTGGGATGCGGCTAATTGTCTGACTAACCCATTGCTTGTGAAAGATCTGGCCTTTAATTATCAAACTTCCTTTACACCGATCACTTTACCGGTGCGTGCCCCGCAGGTGATTGCTGTCAGGCAGGATTTCCCCGCAAAAAATATCAGTGAATTTTTCGAATATGTAAAAGCTCATCCGGGTAAAGTCTCTTGTGGCACGCCACCATCGGGAGGCATGGCACATCTGGCCTTGGCTCTTTTACAAGAGCGAGCAGGTATTCAACTCATTCACACTCCCTATCGCGGCGGGGCAGATGCCGCACGCGATATCATGGGGGGGCAGATTGATTCGATTCTGATCACTGCATCCTCCGCCCGGGGCCCATATCGAGCGGGCAAAGCACGATTATTAGCTGTCACGAGCGCAGAACGCAGTTCGGTATATCCTGATGTACCTACCTTGGCAGAAAGTGGTTTGCCAGGCTATGACATGGATGACTGGTTCGGGTTGTTTGCTGCGACCGGTACTCCAGATGCCGTGCTGCCAAGAATGCAGGAGGCGATCGTACGGGCAGCTCGCAGCCCAGTATTGATTTCGAGTATGGAGCAAGCTGGTCAGGTTCCGGTCGCTAACAGCACTAAAGATTTCACAATGTGGCTTAATCAGCAGCGAGAGCTACTGCAAAAGCTGATTCGCACGGCAAAAATTACAGTGAGCTAAATAGCATGGCAATTCTTTCATTCAATACCAAAGTTCACTTCGGACATGGAGAGCGTGCACAACTCGTGCATGAGCTCAGGCTCAATCGCATTGTGCGCCCGCTGTTCGTCACGGATACCGGTGTGAAGTCAGCAGGAGTCTTTGCACAGGCGATAGAGTCGCTTGGTGCGATTCCTGGTGCCGTGGTGTTTGATCAGACCCCTCCCAATCCAACAGAAGATGCAGTTGAGGCGTGCGCTGCAACCTATCATGCCAATCAATGTGATGGCATCGTTGGGATAGGTGGTGGTGCCTCGCTCGACCTTGCTAAAGCCGTCGCAGTATTGTGCGGTCAGGCTGCTCCTTTGTGGGAATACTGTAATCGTCATCCGCAGCCACGCCCCATTACCAACGCGCCACCGGTGATTCTGATGCCAACTACGTCAGGCACCGGCAGTGAGGTGGGTCGATCCGCCGTCATTATTTTCCGTAACGGTATCAAAGCAGGTATTGGATGTCCGTCTGTGGTGAATGCGGCAATCTGCGATCCAGACCTCACTACTCAATTACCTCCCCTGATGACGGCAGCTTCGGGAATGGATGCGATCGCGCATTGTGTTGAGACTTTTTGTTCGCCAACGATCAATCCTCCTTGTGATGCGATTGCAATGGATGGATTGAAAAGATTATTTATGAATATCGAGCGCGCTACGACAGAGGGCTCGGATTCGCATGCGCGCTGGAGCATGATGATGGGCGCCCTCGAAGGCGGAATTTGTTTTCAGAAAGGTCTGGGCGCTGTGCATTCCGTATCGCATGCGTTAGGTGCTCTCGGGCATCATCATGGCACACTCAATGCGATTATGCTGCCATATGTATTGCGTATGAATGCACCATATATTTCTGACAAAATGACCACCATGGCCTCCGTCTTGAGAATGCCTGCAGATGCGGACTTGCCAACAGTGTTTGCCCGCCTTAATCAGCGATTGGGATTGCCTGAGGGGTTAAGTGAGCTTGGAATTGATGCATCAATCTTTCCGGTGATTGCACAAGCCGCGCTCGCCGATAATGCACATAAAACTAACCCCTACCCACTGAGTGAGTCAGACTACATCAAACTATTACAGGCGGCTTTGTGATGATTCGTCGCTCATTGTGATGGCGTTGACATAGGCTTGTTCGAGATTTTCACAAAATTTTTCTGAATTAAACAGAGCGGTTGTGTGAATATTCTTGCTTAGTTTTTGTTTGATTTCTTGATAGAAATCAGGATTTGTAGCGAGTCTGATAGCCACTGTTTCATATTCCAGATACGACTCAGTGATCAGCTCAGGTAATTCAATAGAATGTAATAAGCTGGCAGCCATACGGCTGACCAGCGAATGCCCCGCGCAAGTGAGCACTGGTAATCCAGCCCATAGCGCATCACTTGCCGTGGTCCCTGCGTTATAGGGCAGGGTATCTAGAAAAAGATCGAGCGTTTGATAGCGAGCGAGATATTGTTCTCGCGGCAGGCTTGTACCGAAGATCAGGCGTGCGGAGTCTACACCCCGCAGCGTAGCTTCTTTCCTAAGGTTTAGTTGTGCGATCTGCTGGTCCGCATAGAGATACAGGACACTGTCAGGTACTGCTTGCAAGATCCGCATCCAGCTATTAAAGGTCTCAGGTGTAAATTTGTAATTGTTGTTGAAACAGCAAAACACAAAGCCCGTCTCAGGTAAGTTTAATTCTTGGCGGGTAAATTTTTTATCTCCAATCGCTCTTTGATTGTCGTTCGCTTGATAACTGCTGAGATAAATAACTTTTTCTGCATAGTCCTGACTATATTTTTCTGGAATCAGCGTAGAGTCTGCAAGAATATAGTCATAGTATGGGGCACCCATTGTTCCCAGATAGCCCAGATAGCTCATCTGAGTCGGGGCTACACGCAGGGCAAACACACCTGGGCGGTTGTCGATAGTGAATCCGCCCAGATCCACCGCTATATCCAGCTGGAATGTCCTGGCCAGCGCAGCAAGCTCCAGATCTGTTTGGTGACCGGCTTCGATAAACTGATCAACTGCCCTGGCGATGCGCTGTTGCATGGCATCCGTTGATGGCTGTGCGACGTTGAATGCAAATATTTCAAATTTAGTTTTATCGTGCTTTTCAAATATTTCAGCCATCAAATACGAGACCGGATGATTGCGTAAATCGGCAGAAAAATACCCAACACGAATTTTGTTATGTTTTTGTGTTCTTTGGAATTCTCCAAGTGCAGGATTGGCGGGATAGTCTTGACTTATAGCGATCATAGCCGCCTGTCTTTGTATTTCAGGCGAATCAATCACTCCCAATACGGTAAATGGATCCGCCATCGGCTGACCGACTAAAAGCCCACGTGTCACCTCAGTGAGTCGGCTATTGAACGCCTGCCAGTCGCACAGATACATTTGCATGTGCAAACGCTTCCCGTGCAGGGCAGGGATGTGTGGGTTGAGCGCAACCGCCCGACTGTAGTCATTAAATGCGGACTCGTATTTTTTTAGTGCTTGAAACAGTCCGCCCCGATTTCCAAAGGCTTGAGCATAGTTTGGTTTAAGCGCAATAGCCTGATCGAAATTTTTTATCGCGAGATCGAATTGTTTAAGTTCTTTTAAAACCAGGCCTCTGTTGCTATAGGCTTCTGCATAGTTAGGCATCAAGCTAATTGCACGATCATAGGACTGCAGGGCCGCCTCGAGCTGTTTCAGATCTTTTCGTGCAATACCCAGATTATTCCAGGCTTGGGCAAAATTTGGTTTGAGTGCGATGGCTTGCTCAAAACATTTAATGGCTTCTGTTTGACGGTTTAGCGCGCGTAGCACGTTGCCTTTATTGTTGTAGGCATCTGGCTGTTGTGGCATCCGTGCAATCAGGTGCTCATAGCATTCAAGTGCCTCGGCCCAGCGTTTTAGTGTTTGTAAAACGTTGCCACGATTAATTTGTGCATCAAAATTTTTTTTATCGAGCGCAATTGCACGATCGTAGGCGAGTAGAGCATGTTCAGCTTGATCGCTGTCTTCAAGTGCCATCCCGAGATTGTTTAGTGCAGCGGGGTTATCTGGGGATAGTGCTAGCGATTGTTCAATCAGTTCTATAGCCATCAGCGTGTCGTTGCTCTGAAGCGCGAGAATTCCAAGGTGATGGATTGATTCTGCGTGACGCGCGTCAATGTTCAGTGCTGCGTGATAAAGCTCATGCGCTTGAGCAAGTTGGCCTTTCTCATGCAAGGCGAGCCCTTGACGGAATTTGGCTTGCGCTTTTGGATTGACTGAATTGTTGTTGCCCATTGTGGCGTTACTTAGACGATGACGAGCATTAACGGTGCTCTTTTATAGTTTGATTTGGAACTCCGTAACCAAACTGTTCAATAATTTTTTTTGCCTTGGCAGACTTGAGATAATCCAGCAAAGCAATCGCAGCAACGGAGTCCTTGGCTTTGCTTAATAACACGGCATTCTGCAAAATAGGGTTATGCATTGATTCAGGGATCACCCAGCCTGAACCCTGGTCGAATTTCCCCTCACGCATGACTTGAGAGGCAGAAACAAAACCAAGCTCGGCATTACCCGACATGACAAACTGATGGGTTTGAGCAATATTTTCACCCCATACGATTTTAGATTGAACGGACTGGAAAACTCCCAACTGAGTCAGGGTTTCGACTGCGGCTGTGCCATAGGGTGCTAGTTGGGGATTGGCAATGGCGATTTTTTTAAATCTGTTTTTTTTCAGAACAGTGTCATTATTTTTAATCAGGTCGGGATCAGCAGACCATAAAACTAATTTACCGATCGCGTATGTGATTTGGGTCGAAGCTACCGCGAATCCTTCTTTAACCAGACGTTCGGGAGTCTGGGCGTCGGCAGAAAGAAATACCTGAAAGGGCGCTCCTTGTTGGATCTGAGCATAAAACTTACCGGAAGATCCGCTGGAAAGTTTGATCTGATGGCCCGTTTCACTTTCAAAGGTTTTTACAAGTTCTTTTGCTGGCAGGTTGAAATTCGAAGCAACTGCGACATGAATCACGTCGGCGTTTGCCACAGTTGCAAATAAAAAAAACAGGATAATGAAAAAATGTATCCGAGATTTAAATGGCAATACGGATAATTTTCTAAACATCTATAGACTCAGTTTTTTGAGATGTTCGGTTGCGGCATCCAGTTTGTCCATTACAGTTTCGCTATCATCATCATCACTGCTTGAGATGTCGCTTTCATCATCCGTGTCATCCGCTCCACTCATCGTGAACCATTTGAAAACAACAAGCAGTGTTGAACCTAAGGTCATCAACAAACCGATCAGCGCTTTTATTTTTTCGATGAACGCTTCTGTCAGGAGAGGTTCTTTGCGAGCAAGGTAAAGCTCGGTTCCTTCTGAAATCGGAAATCCTGAGGGTGAGAGTAATTCAGATTCGGGGATTTTTTGTCCGAAACGGTTAGAGACCCGAGGACCGTAAAGCGTCTCGATGACTGCAGCAACGGCTTTAGGATCGACGTCTTTATTCGCAACCAGATGCAAATCCACACCGATTACTTGTATGTCTTTTGGAGGAATGGCGGGAACAATGCTGTACATATAGCCAAGGATTTTTGCATCGGCCACCCAGCCAAGCCTAATCGCAAGCGACGGCGGGAAAGGCATCTCCAACAGCTCGTAGCCATGCTTTTTGACCATGACATCCACAACATCTGACGGGGCATATGAAATCAGCACAATTACATCAGGCAGACGCTCAGTACGCATTTCTATTAGTTCGCGATCGCTATAGTTTTTTTCAACATAATCTACCCCGTGTTTGAGACCAGACATATCAAAAATTTGTTTGGCAACTATTCGGGTTCCCCCCAACAAACCGCCCATATTGACTGTTTTGCCGCGAATATCCTTGATGGATTCGATGCCAGGCTTGACCAATACGTGTATCAACTCAGGAGAGATCGTTGCGACATGCCTGACATTCTCGTAATTCGACTCAAGACCACCCTGAATAAAGGCTAAATCCAGTTTTCCCGCGTCTACTAAGTCGAGTGCCTGTAGCGATCCGCTGGTCGGAGTCACGCGTATTGATACGTTTTGTTGATTGGACTCTTCACTCAGGATTTTTGCCAGATGATGGCGATTGCTTAACAACCCACCGCCTGTCAGGCTCAGGTTGTAGTGCCGAGGCAGTAGTTCGTAGGCAAATTTTGCTGCTAAAGCTAGCAGCAAAACAATTATCACAAGAATAATTCGCTTTTGAATTTTTCGACTGGTGCGCAGGAGCTCGAGTTTCTCTGCGACGTACTTTTCTGGATCGATCATGTTGAATCTCTTTTCGTCTTAACGGACACGCAGCATGCCGGTATCTGCAAGTACTTTTTGCCCTGAATCGGACAGGGCGAATTCTATGAATTTCCTTGCATCTTTTGTTCCCTCGCCGTCAATAACCAGAAACATGGAGCGAAACAATGGGTATAGATTAATGATCAAATTTTTCTCATTCAACTCAACGCCGTTAATGGCGAGTGCCCGAGTGGTGTCTTGCATTGTACGAACTGAAACATAGCCAATGCCCTGAATATCTGCTGCGATCGCCTTTGAAACGTCATCAGCGGATTTTAATTCCTTGATCCTGCGCGAAAGTACGCCTCCCGCCATCAGAATATCTTCGATGCTGTTGCGAGTGGTCGAACCCTCTTTGCGCCCGTACATATTGATTTGTTTGTCTGGGCCTCCCACCTCTTTCCAGTTAGTAATCAGGCCTTCAAATATATGGCGTGCTTGTTCAATGGTGAGGGTTTTGATGGGGGATTCGGGATGCACGACAATTCCAATCCCATCGATGCCAGTCAACACGTTATGATCGTTGAGGTTGAACTCTTCAAGACTTAAATTCCGATCCATCACAGCCAAATCGATTCCGCCTCGATTGAGTGCGAGCAAAGCACCCGAGGAATGGCCTTTTTCCGCAACGATGTCTATGTTTTTGTGAATTTTAGAAAAGGCATCGGCGATTTTTTGTACATAACTCACCATCGGTGCGGAGCCAGAAATCAGCAGGTTGGTGCGACGTCTGGCTTGAAACTCATCCCAGTAATATTTTGCCCCGAAACCTGCTGCAGCGAGGCTGGTAGCGGTAATACCAAATATTTTAAGTGCGCTTCTACGATTCATTGTTTACTCTGCCTGGGTTGGGACGAGTCCCAGATTTCTAATGATTGCCTGGCCCTTTTTCGGATCAGTGCAGTAATCAAGAAACTCTTGCACAGCCGGTTTAACTTTAGGTGGTGTGATAAGTGATAGCGATCGTCTTATGGGGTAATTGCCCTTTTGGATGTTGGCTGGCGTCGGCAGGAATTCGTTAATGCTCAGCGTTTTAACGGGCACGTTGACCAGGTTAAACGGACTAGAAAAACCGATTCCTCGCGGGTCGTTCACGATAGCCGTGACGATATCTTTGCCGTCCATGACTTTTGCTCGGAGTGTGACGCTAAGTTTGTCTTCCAGCACCACGCTTCGCCACGCCTCATAACTGCCGCGGTTCGGGTTTTGTGTGTAGACCTGAATAGGACCGGGTGGAAGATTAAATTCTTTCCAGTCGGTGACGCTGCCAACCATGATTTCACGTAGTTCTTCGAGAGACAGATTTTTGGCTTCATTGGATGGGTGAACAAATACAGCTAACGCATCGAAAGCAATTTCGGTGCTTTTGATTTTTAAATTCTTTTTCTCAGCCCATTTTCTGATTTCATAATTCATGCCGCCCGAGGCCATGCCAATATCTGTCGTGCCATCCAGTACACACTTATATCCTGAACTCGTTCCACCTCCTGTGACAGGCGTCGCGATTTTAGGGAATTCCGTCATGTACTGGAAAGCAATCGGTTGAATCAGTGACATGACGGTGTCCGAACCCCGCAATTGCACATAAGTCGTTGCAGAGGAAGGAAAGTGAATAGAGCTCATGTTTCGTTACCGTATTCGTCAAAAAAGGATCTGAGGGAAGTTTAGCCGAAGCAGGGCTGTTTTTTCACTTTTGATCGAAACTATAAAAGGCCAGTTTGGGGCCTATTCATCGCTCTTGAGCGATTTAAGGGAAGTTTTCTACTCCAATAGGTCTAAAAGTTCAATTTAATTCTAGTATCAGCATAAGTAATTATTTCAGTTGGTTACTGTAAAAATAAACGCTAAATTCAAAAGTAATCAGGTTGAAAAAGGATCCTTTGATGGATTCAGATTTCTCTCAGCAGCTGTTGCGCATGCGATATCCAGCAGGAAAATTTAAGGATGGGCGCAACTGGGACAGTGTTGATACGCTCAGGCCTATGAGTTTGTTAAAAGCCGATTTGCCAACACTTTTTTCATACGCAAGCAAAGACGAAGTGTTGCCAATTCCAGAGCGCGCGCGACCTCGACAAGAGGTTCAAGCTGAAATTTTGCTGCAAACCGTCTCAAGCAGTAACCCTTGGCGCGATAGATGGATAGGTTTTTGGCGCGATCATTTTTCAGTCAATGGTTATGAACACAACGTTGGAGCTTTCTTACCGGATTGGGAGCAACAGGTCATTCGAGCGAATGCCTTTGGAAATTTCCGAATTTTTTTGGAAGCAACGGCTAAGCATCCGTGCATGCTTTATTACCTGAATAACCGAAGCTCTCGGGCTGGCAATGCCAATGAGAATTACGCTCGGGAACTGTTCGAACTCCACACGATGGGACGCGATGCATATCTAAATCATTTGTACGCACGTTGGCGCGATGTTCCAGGGGCAGGTAATGGGCAGCCCAAAGGTTACATTGATCAAGACGTCTATGAGGCTGCGCGTGCTTTTACTGGTTGGACCATAGAGGATGGTTCCTCTATCGGTGGAGGTCAGTTTCTTGCAAAGTCAGGAAAATTTATCTACATAGAGTCCTGGCATGATAATTATCAAAAGCGAGTATTAGCATTTGAACTTGAACCTTACAGTGGGGCCATGCATGATGGAAAAAAGGTGCTGGATCTCTGTGCGTTTCACCCTGCAACGGCAAGCTTTTTGATGGATAAACTGGTGCGACGGATGATTAACGATCATCCTCCGCTCGGTCTGATTCAAAGTTGTGTCCGAGTATTTGTTGATAATCGAAACTCTCCTGATCAGTTATTAATTTTGTATAGGCATTTGTCCAAACAGGCGAATTTGATTTCTCCTCAAAATCGACAGAAAGTCAGATCACCTGAAAGATTGGTTGCCGCATTTTCCCGCGCAGTGGATATTCCTTTTTCTCTAGGGGAGGGGAAAATTATGTCTACTCTGGAGTCTGCAGGTCCAGCGCCTTATAGCTGGGTTTCTCCAGAGGGACCGCCTGACGAAATGTCATGGTTGTTGTCGGCGGCTTATTTGCGCCAGCGTTTTACTTTGATTCAGGGGCTAGCTGAAAACTGGTGGGGAACAGGGGAGTGGGATCCTTTTTCAGGATTGCCTTCAAATCGAAGCTATGCACAGTTGATGATGCGCTGGGATCAGGCACTGTTTGGCGCTAGTCGTCCCGATCTCTGGCAACCATTGCTGGCCTCTCAGGGTTTAAGTCCTGATGCGACCGTCCGCCATTTCAAAGAGGCGCGAAGATTGATAGGTTTTTTGGCGTGTGCACCATCATTCCAGATGGAGGCGTGTACACCAGATTTGAGTACGCATTCATTCAGAGCTTCTAGGAGTCAAAAAAATGGTCAATCCTGACAGGCGCTTATTTATACAGAACACAATTGCAGGAATGACGCTCGGGGTCGGCGACACGCTCTTGAATAGGGTCAATGGGCTGAGTAGACTGGCTTTGGCACAGTCCATAAAGAATATCCCAGGCTATGCGGAGTCGGGTCCTTTGATTGTTGTTTTTCAACGTGGTGCAGCCGATGGCCTGGCGATACTCTCACCACTAAACGACCCCGACTTCAATGCAGCCAGACCTCCCGAAATGAGTTTTTCAAAAACATCGAGCAGTGGAAAAATTGAATCCTCAGGTACTGATTTTTTCTGGCATCCTCAGGCCGGTCATCTCGCGCAGTTGTTTGAATCAAAAAAGTTGCTGGCTTGGCAGGCAGTTGGTATCAAAAATGAAACCAGATCACATTTTGAGGCGCAGGAAATGGTTGAGCGAGGAGCGAGTTCCCTTGCTCAATTAACTGATCGACTGGGATGGATGGCACGAGAAAGTAGAAAGAAAAACTTATCCGATGCAGAACAGTCTTTCGTTCATCTCTATGGAGGAAGTAACAATCTACCTCGAGCACTTCAGGGTGTACCTGGCGTGCTCAGTGTTCGCGATTTGCAATCTGGGATAGCTATTCCTAATGGTGACGCGGGACTTCGAGCCATACTTACCCTCTCGCAGGCAGAATCAACGCATCCCTCAGCACGATTCATTGACGATCAAATGAAAAGTATCTCGACGATCAATGAACTTTTGCCAAAAGGCAAAGGCAACAAAACATTACCTTATTCGACAGCAGGTAAAACTTCCTATTTAAATAACGATCCATCCGTGGGATTGCGTTCTCTCGCGCAACTGTTAGAACTCAAGATTCCAATTCGTTATGCCTGGATTGATCAGCTTGGCTGGGATACGCATGAAAATCAGCCCGGTCGAATTCATAGCCTGATTCAGAACCTGGGACATGGTTTGACGGCCTTTGCAGAAGATATGCAGGCTAGAAAGCAGCCTTACACTTTGGTGATCATGACGGAGTTTGGTCGAAGGCTTAGAAGTAATCGTAGTAACGGTACCGATCATGGTCATGGTAGCCTTGCCATGGTGATGGGTTCTCGTATCCCCGGTGGACAGGTTCTAGGTCGTTGGCCAGGACTAAGCAGTGTTTCTTTGGATCGTCAGGTTGATCTGGCTGTCACAACAGATTATCTTGAGGTACTACGTCAGTCCATGAGCTGGCATGCTTCATGAACCATCCTGTCAATCCAGCTTGACGCCGGCATCATCAATAATACGTTTCCATTTTTTCAAGTCAGCGGCAATCCTTTCTCCAAAATCCTCTGGTTTGCCAGTGGCCGGAAATAAACCGATCTCACGGATCTTTTTTTGTACATCTGTTGAATTCAACACCTTATCTATTGATGTTCGAATTTTGGTGGCAATGTTCTTAGGTAGATGAGCTGGCGCAAACATGCCGTACCAGCCCACAAGGTCCATTCCTTTGTACCCTAGCTCCGTGAATGTAGGTACTTGAGGCAATACGTCGAGACGCTTATCCGAAACAGTTGCATAGGCTTGTAATTTACCGGAGCGAACGTGAGGCAGGGCGGTAGACATGTCGATAAAGGACAAGGTGACGTGACCACCCAGCATGTCCTGTATGAGGGGGGCCGCACCTTTGTAGGGTATGTGTTCAGCTTTGATGCCGTTCATATTGTTGAACATTTCGGCATAGATATGTGCGCTCGTACCGGCACCATAAGTGCCATAACTGTATTTTCCGGGTGACTGTTTAGCAAGCTCAACGTACTTATTCAGCGATGTAATGACGGGGTCAGTCGTCACGAATAAAAACAGTGCGTCAGCGACCCGGCGAAGCGGCGTAAAGTCCTTCTGAATATCGTACGGAAGTTGTTTCATCAGTGCGGGAGCTTGGACCGTCTGGGTAATTGTCAATAAAAGCGTATAGCCATCTGGCGTTGCTTTAGAAACCATTTCATTACCAATCATGCCGGAAGCACCTGGTTTGTTTTCAACGATGACAGGTTGTTGCCATTCTTTTGAAAGTCCTTCAGCCATAATGCGCGCAAGTATGTCTCCAGCACCGCCAGGTGGAAAGGGCATAACAAGTTTGACGGGTTTTGTTGGGTAAAGTGATTCTGCCGCGAGTGCCTGTTCTGCAGACAGAAAGTTTAGACACAGGGCAACAATACCTGCGATCAATGAAAGACTTAGTTTTTTCAAGTTTGTCTCCTTGAGGTTTATTATTTTTTGAATAATGAATTTAGTTTCAGGCCTTGACTGATCCCCAGCGGGTCAGCCTGATCGATGCGACAGTCGATATCCCATAGATACACATGACGATTGCCATTAGCCAGAAATAATCTCGAGCAATTACCTCCTGACTGGCAAGCCACGTACCCACTCCTGCGACGAGTGCGAGTCTTAAGGTTCCGGCTAGGACGGGACCTAATACTTTGCCAGAACCTTGCGAAGCAAAATAGAGTGTGAGTCCTAAACCAAAGAAAGGAAAAGCCAGACCAACAGTTTGCAAATATTGTCTGGCGTAAGTCAATACGGATTGATCGCTAGTAAAGATAGTTGCCCATAAATCGGGTGCAACACTTACCAACCCACCGACGATTGCCAGATTAAAAGCTGAGACGAGTCCGGCCGTCCAGGCTACTTTTCTGGCACGGACAATATTTCCTGCTCCAATGGCCATGCCAACCATCGGTACCGACGCTACGCCAATGCCAAAGGAAATAGGGATCAAAAGGAATTCCAGTCGCTGGCCGATCCCGTATCCTGCGAGTTCAGGCACCCCTAGTCTGGCGATCAATCCTGTGAAAATAAGAATAGCGAGGACTGATTGCACAGGAGAAAGACAGGCGAGGGCTCCTACCTTTAAGATGTCGTAGAACATTTCCCATTGAAAAATCACCCCGCGAACGCTCAGTCTTATGCGCCCGCGACCCGTGGTGAGATACCAGAGAAAAAACACGACGCCCGCACCCGTGGAAATGATAAAACCATAGGCCACACCAATCATGCCAAAGGAGGGGATGGGGCCTGCACCAAGCGAAAGTATTCCTCCTAGGATAATTTGCAGGATCGCTGTTGCAAAGATCGCAGCCGAAGGAATCATCATGTTGCCGGTGCCACGCAAAATGGAGGCAAGTGTATTGCTCAGCCAAAGTAAAAATGCACCCCAGAACAACACATTTGAATACCTCACTGCTTCAGCTAATACTGCATCCTTACCGCCCAGAAGTTGATAAAAGGATGAGCCATACATAAGGAAAATAATCGTATAGATGATGCCGGCACAGCTACCAATCGTTATTGCATGAATGGCCAGCGTATTGGCACGCTCAGAATTATTAGCACCTAAGGCACGACTGATCGCAGACGAAACGGCGCCACCCATCGCACCGGAGGACATCATCTGGGTCAGCATGGCAAAAGGGAAAACCAAGGCGATTGCGGCAAGCGGTGTTGTACCGAGCCGGCCAATGTAGAACGTTTCAGTGATGCCAACCAGCACCTGCATCACCATGGCAAGTACGTTCGGTATCGCCAGTTTCAGTAGGGTCGAGAGGATGGGGCCGCTCTTCATTCTCTCAATGGCTGGGTGCAACTTGCTCAAGATCGGTCTCTTTAAATTGGAATTTCGAAAGAATCCCTTCGAAGCATCGTACTTTGAACTGACTTATGTCACAATGAATTTCAGTCGTGACGGATGAGGAATGTGCGGATGAACTTGCAACGAATGAATATCAATACACCACTTGGCGTAATGATCATTGCTGCGAGCGATGAGGGGTTAGCGGGTCTTTGGTTTGAAGATCAGCAACATATGCCTAAGTATGCGGGTTGGAACATCGTACGAAGTCACCCTGTACTGGATCAGGCAAAACGAGAAATCGACTTGTATTTCAAGGGGCAGTGCAAAACCTTTTCTACTCCACGTGCACCGGCCTGGGGAACTGAGTTTCAACGACAGGTTTGGGAGACGTTGATGACGATCCCTTTAGGTCGTACGATGACTTACGGGGATATCGCTAAAAAATTAAATAATCCAGCCGCCGTGCGAGCGGTCGGTGCCGCGGTGGGGAGAAACCCCTGGAGCATCATGGCTCCTTGCCACCGTGTGCTTGGTGCCGATGGCGGCTTGACTGGATATGCGGGTGGCTTGGAGCGCAAAATTGAATTGTTACGTCTTGAAGGCGTTCTGCTTTAATCCACTCGAATCCTGATTGCGCAAAGCGCTGCAAAAATACAAAGCGCTAATCCACAAGAAAGCCACAATACCTTTGTGCCCCATTCGGTTAATGCCATGCCAAAAAGAAAGGGCGAAACGGCCTGAGCAAATCTGGACGGCATCATGAGCCAGCCTTGGCGCTGTCCGTAACCTTGTGTACCAAAAATTGCGAGAGGTAAAGTCCCTCGCGAAATAATCAGAATTCCATTCCCCAGTCCGTGCAGAACAACAAAGAGTGCCGCCACAGGCGCACCAAAGAATAATAATGCTATGGCGCCCAAAGGATGGGCGAGCGCAGCGATTCGCGTTCCGATTAGCGGGTGCATACGCCCTAGAAACATAAAGTCTAGAATGCGGCCGATGATTTGTGCGGGGCCAACCAGGGCACCGATTGTGAAGGCCAGTAAAAGCGGGACGCCAATCTCTTCAAGTAGTCTGGGCAAGTGTGACATCAGACCCATTCCAATAAATGCGCTTGCCGCAAAGACAAAAGCGAGTAAGAGTGTCGTGTATCGCGTCGTTGAGGG
>CANCRX010000065.1 GCA_947380655.1 Alcaligenaceae bacterium
AATTCGTGCCTGAAGACGGTGTCAAGCGCTTGACCGATGCTGAGATGGCGAGCGCACCTGCGCGTTTTCTTGATGAGGATTTAATGGCTAAAGCCAGCAAAGGCCCGATACGCTGGAAAATGATGGTGACGATTGGTGAGCCAGGAGACGAGCAAATGAACCCGACCGTGTATTGGCCTGCTGAGCGTAAAAAAATCGAGGCAGGTGTGTTAACGCTGACCTCGGCTACGCTCCAGAAGGGCGCGGATTGCGAAAAAATAAATTTCGATCCGCTGGTGATGAGTGATGGTGTTTCACCAACCGCGGATCCCGTTCTTAATTTCCGTTCTGCCGCGTATGCCTCCTCATTTGGCAAGAGGATAAGTGGTCAGTAAATGAGTCATTACTTGCGTAACAATGCTGTGATTAATTCAGGGTTGTTACGCTGGTAGTGCATTTTCCTGCTCACTGAAAGGCCGAGCTTTTCGCGCAGATTCACCATCATGGCTGCGTAGGTCCAGACCACGCCAAATGAGTCAAGCACCGGGACACCATCAATCATGTTGATGTGATTGTTATAGAGAAACTCTGACAGTACGCCTTCTGCAGGAATGATGACATCTGCTCCTTCTGCAATGGCTCGACGTGCTGCGCTCTGAAAATACGCAATCAGAATTTCAGGGTTCGCAAACGCCTCAGCCATTTCGGGTTCATTGAGCGCGGGCTCAATCGCGCGCGGTGTCAGCACGCGTTGGCTGAGGCCGTGGCTCTCAACGGATTGCCTGACAATCCAGGCAATCCCCGGATCATTGGCAATCGGTGCGCTCAATCGACCGATTGAACACGAGACCAGCAACGTTGCTTCAGTAATCGAGACAACCGGAATATCGACGCTTGAGCGCAACTCACGGATAAAGGGCTCGCTGTAGGAGCCAACGATAAACGCATCAAAGCCATTCTGTTCGGCGTGTACGGCATTGTCGAGTATCGGATCGAGAATGCGATGGTGTGCAAAGGCGTTAGAGAGGGCCGCTGTCGGTGAGTGCCCGTGGTACGCCCCTTTGGGCATGCCATGAACTTCAACATTGCCACTATCGCCGAGAATTTTTTTTGCGTGGGTCTCAAGAGAGGTCTTGTACGCGCCGAGATCATGCAACTCGGTCATTGACTGATGCCAGATTTTCATAAGGTGTGTCTCACGGTGTTTGATGAATTATTTTCAGTAACTATACTCATTTTCAAAACAATTTCACTAGTAAAAAATTGAGTTGACAAATTTATCGCTGGATATGACTATTGATTAGATAGAAAAAGTCATCAATCAATTAAAAAAATAAGCCAGACATATCGGACATGCTCAGAGAGCGATGCTGGTAGAGTTTTAGGTACGGGGAAGACATGAATCGCATCGGTATCGACGTGGGCGGCACCTTCACAGATATTGTGATGGTCGATGATTTGAATGGGAAAATCTGGTCGGCAAAAGTACCAACCACTCCCTCAGATCGCGTCGTGGGGGCCATGAATGGTTTCCATAAAATTCTGGATTTAAGTGGTAAGTCCAGTCACGAAGTGGGGTTTATTGGCCATGGGACAACCATGGCCACCAATATGATTGTTGAAGGCCGGGGTGCAAAGACGGCGCTGATTACGACCAAAGGTTTTCGAGACATCCTTGAAATACGCCGTGTCTCGCGCCACGATCGTGCAGATTTATATGATTTACAGTTTGAAAATCCCAAACCGTTAGTGGAGCGACGCTGGAGATTAGAGATTAACGAGCGTTTGCGCGCCGACGGCTCTGTCGAGACGCCGCTGAGCATTGTTGAGTTGAAGGAGTTGGCTCAAAAAATTCAAGCCTCTGATGTGGAGGCTGTTGCAATCTGCTACATGCACTCCTATGTCAATCCTGTCCACGAACAGCAGACGTTAGACGAACTCAGGCGCTTACTGCCAGATCGTTTCATTACGGCTTCATTTCAGGTTAATCCTGAGATGCAGGAGTATGAGCGCACGAGTTCGACCGTGATGAATGCAATGCTGGGCCCTGTGTGCGGACGCTATATCCATCGCTTTGATCAGCAATTACGCGATACGGGGTTTACGGGCGAGCTCTTGTTTATGCAGTCCAATGGTGGATTGGCTTCGGCTGAGGTCGTTGCGGCTAAGCCAATCGTGTTGCTTGAATCTGGACCTGCGGGCGGAGTCAGCGCGGCGGTGCGTACCTCAGAGCAAGCGAGTTTGCCTGGCGTATTGCTCGGTGATATGGGGGGCACAACTTTCGATGTGTCGTTGATCCGTGATGCACGTCCGGAGATTCGAACTTCGGGCCTGTTGCATACACACGCCGTACGTGCACCTACGATCGATATTGATTCGATCGGTGCTGGCGGAGGGTCAATTGCCTGGATCGATCATGGTGGTGGAGTTCATATTGGCCCCCAAAGCGCGGGCGCAGATCCTGGTCCAGCCTGTTATGGTCGTGGCGGCAAGCGTCCAACAGTCACGGATTGCAACTTGTTGCTAGGTTATGTAGATCCTGACTCGTTTCTCGGCGGGGAATTTAAACTTGATGTACCGGCTGCTCAAGCGGCGGTGCAAGAGCATCTGGCTAAGCCTCTTGGTCTCTCTGTTATAGAAGCCGCCTGGACTGTGAGAGTCGTCGCGAATGCGTTGATGGCGCAGGCAATGAGGCTGATGACTGTTGAGCGAGGGTTCGATCCGCGTGAGCTCGCTTATATGTGCTATGGCGGTGCCGGTCCTGTTCATGCAATCGATCTGGCGCAAGAGCTTGAAATTAGCGAGGTGATCGTGCCGCCGCTGCCCGGGTTGTTTAGTGCTTTTGGAATGATCGTAGCGGATCGTTTATTTGATGGACAGACGGCAGTAGAAACAGAACTCGAAGCGATTGAGCTTAGCCGGGTTGTGAGTCTGTGCGCAGATCTCAGACAACAGGCCGTGACGAGTTTTGGGGCAGAGCATGCCGCCGAGCACGTGAGCTGTGTGTTTCGCGCTGACTGTCGGTATACCGGTCAGCCCGCAGCTATCTCCGTAGATATCGATCCTGCTCAATTAAACCTGGCCAATAGTGCGACGCTGGTTGAATCGATCCGTACAGGATTTGAAGCCAGTCATAAACGAATGTGGAATTTCATCAAGCCTGATCAACCGATTGTGCTTGTAAATCTGCGTGTGCAAGCCAAAGTGCAGTCTGGTTGGAGAGGGATCGTCAGCCAGTCTGGTAGCACGTCAGTATCAGGCTCCAAGAACGCTCCAGCGCTGGCAGGTCGTACACGTCAAGTTTATATCGATGGTCGCATGCAGGATTTGCCTACCTTTCAACGGACGCAACTCGTGATGGACTCGGTCGTGACGGGCCCTGCGATTATTGAAGAACAAAGTAGTTGCATCATTTTCAAAGCGGGTCAGACCGCAAGAATCGATGCGGTCGGTAATCTGCGCATCGCGCTTTAGGAACACCATGGAAACCATTGTCTATGAGATTTTGCGTAATTCGCTCTATGCGATTGCGCGGGAAATGAAAATTGCGATGATGCGCACAGCCGCCAGCCCCATCATGCATCTGGGGGCTGATGCATCAGCTGCAGTGTTTGACGCCAACATGCAATTGGTCGCACAAGGTAACGATATACCAACCATGTTAGGTTCGGCGGTCATCTCAACTAAAGTTTCAGTCGAAGCTATTGGTCGAGAAAATCTGCGTCCAGGCGATGTCATCATTAGTAACGATGCGTATCTGGGTGGAGGTAACCACCAGCCTGATATCCAGATTACACGCCCTGTATTTTTTGAAAATGAAATCGTTGCGTTCGTCATGACGCGCGGACACTGGAATGATATTGGCGGGCAGGCTCCTGGCAGCTACGCGCTCAACACCTGGGATATTTATGGCGAAGGTATCCGTATCCCCCCTGTACTACTCTATCGCAACGATGAAATTGTGCGTGATGTACAAAACATGATTGTGCAAAACACCCGGGATCCTGAGGGTCGACTGCTGGATATTCAGGCACAGTATGCGGGGACGTATGTTGGGGACCAGCGGATTATTTCGTTGGTTAAAAAATATGGTGCTGATGCACTGCGCGATGCGATGGAAAGATCCCTGAACCATTCTGAAACCTTGATGCGTGAAGCGATTCGTGGCATTCCAGATGGTGTCTACGAAGCCGAAGATTTTGTTGAGGGTGTTCAGGCAACGGGCTGGTCTGGTGATCGTATTACCATCAAAGTAAAGGTCACGGTTAAGGACGATCAGATTCACTTTGATTACAACGGCACAGGTAAACAGGCACGCGGCGGGATCAATTGTCCCCTTGCTGTGACGTGCAACAGTACCTGGTTTACCGTTAAAGCCTTGACCGATGTATCGATTCCGATCAATCAAGGTTGTTATCGCCCCATCACTATTGACGCACCGCTTGGCTCGATTGTGAATTGCACCTTCCCTGCTTCGGTGGTGAGTGGCAATACGGAGACTTCACCGCGCGTGATTGATTTGTGTTTAAAGGCTTTGTCGCAAGCGGTGCCGGAACGCGTGATCGGTCAAAGTAATTGTGCAGCATGTTCTGGCGTATTTGGTGGCCGAGATCCCGATGAGAATCGTGTCCGCAGAACAGGAAAAGAATTTATCAGCCTGGTCGAACCCCACGGTGGCGGAATGGGCGCACGCGCTACACGCGATGGCGTCAATGGTATTCGTGTGTATGTCGGCAATGCAGGTGCACTGCCGATCGAGTTCATTGAGCAAACCATGCCCATCATGGTCGAGGGTTGGGAATTGATCCCCGATAGTGGCGGTGCAGGCAAGTGGCGTGGCGGTTTGACCGCGAGAAGAACCTACCGCGTAGGTTTTGATGAGGCTACGGTCACGGTCGCGGGAGAGCGAGGCGAGGCTGCACCAGAAGGTTATTTTGGCGGACTGGCTGGCGGCTTGTTTGAGTGTCAGATTGTCAGTCCAGATGGTGCTGTTCAGAAAATGCCGAGTAAAGGCGCGACCGCCATTGTGCATCGCGGGGATCGTGTTTTGCTACAACCTGCGGGCAGCGGCGGGTATGGGGATCCGGCAGAGCGTCCCACCGCATTAATCGAAGCAGATTTGCTCGACGGTTATATCAGCATTCAGGCTGCGCGTGAGCACTATGGCTACAAAGGATCGGTCAAATGAGTCAGCCTCTGCCTCTCGCAGGAGTCTGTGTAGTAGAAATCGGGCACAGTCTGGCCGCACCTTATGCGGGGCAGATTCTGGCGCATTTGGGGGCCCGGGTGATCAAGATCGAAAACTCGAAATCCGGCGATTACGCCAGAGGTTGGGGGCCACCATTTATAGAGGGTGCTGCGGCCTTGTTTCATGCAATGAATCATGGCAAACAAAGTATCCAGGCTGATTTTGGTGATACGTCTTGTATTGAAAGCATTCGTGCGCTGATTATTGCCGACGCAGATGTGGTGATTCAGAACCTTAAGCCTGGCAGTCTGGAGCGTAATGGACTGGGTGCAGAGGCGTTAACGCTAGCTAAGCCCTCACTTATCTACTGTAATTTGGGCGCCTTTGGCGCAGTCGGGCCGTTACGTGAAAAGCCCGGCTACGATCCCCTCGCGCAAGCCTATAGCGGCATCATGAGTGTCCTGGGCAACGAGGGCGATGCGATGAGCAGAGTACCCGTTTCCCTCAATGATATGGGGACGGGGATGTGGACCGTCATTGGTGTGCTGTCCGCGTTGCGCTCAAGAGATGCGGATCCACAAAACAAAGGTCAGATTGTCGATGTCTCTTTGTACGAGACGGCTCTGGCCTGGATGACCGTGCCCTTGTCGGACAATCTCGCGGGCGCTCCCTTGCCGACCCGCAATGGCTCCGGCAGTCCAAACATCGTTCCTTATCAGGTTTTTACGTGTGCCGATGGTGATATTTTGGTTGCCGCAGGCAATGACGTGCTGTATGCAAAGCTCTGCCATGCCATGGAACTACCAGCGCTGGCAACAGATACAAGATTTATCACGAATGGTGGGCGTGTTGAAAATCGCATTGCTTTGATTGAGATACTTCAGCATCGTTTTAAAGATTTTAATTCAGAGCAGTGGCTCAGCAAACTGGAAGCGGTATCGATCCCTTGCGGACCAATTCAGACTGTGGATCGTGTAATAACCAATCCGCAAACTAAAGCGCTTGATATTTTGCGTACGACACCTGATGGCAAGGCAACTACGGTCGCACTGCCGATTTCTTTCGGTGGCAAGAGGCCGCCTTTGCCAGGCAATACGCCGGCACTCGGTGAACATAATTATTTATTGAATACCTCGCTTCAACATTCAAACGCGGAGAAATAATGGCAGCCCCCCGAATCGACCTTGCACAACAATATGAAACCCTGGCTTTATCTTCGCCTTTTGAAGGTTTACTGGTCGTACAGCTCAATCGTCCGCATGTCGCCAATGCGCTTAATACACAGATGGGGCATGAGCTGATCGAGGTCTTTGGAAAATTAGAGTCGTCTCCGGAGCAATTCCGTTGCGCAGTGTTGACTGCAGCAGGCGAGAAAATTTTCTGTGGGGGTGCTGATCTGAAAGAGCGTGATGGGATGAGTGACGATGATTTCAATACGCAACATTATTTGTTTGAGCGTATGGCGCGTATCATTTACGACTGTCCGATTCCGACCATAGCGTGTGTCAATGGTGCAGCCATTGCTGGAGGCCTTGAACTCGCGCTTGCATGTGACTTCATCATCGCTGCTGATCATGCGCGTTTTGGCTTTGCAGAAGTCAAGCGTGGCATCATGCCTGGAGGTGGTGGCACACAGCAGTTGCCTCGCGCAATCGGTGTGCGCCGTGCGAAGGAGATCATCTTTACGGGTGATATGTTTAATGCGGATGAGGCTATGCGCTATGGTCTGCTGAATCATGTGTATCCGCAGGCTGCGCTGCTGGAGCAGACCATGAGCCTGGTCAAGCGAATCTTGGCCAATGCACCAGTCGCTGTGCGTCAGGCAAAAAAGTCCATTACCTTTGGTCTGCAGATGGATATGCGCACAGGGATGTTTTTTGAGGTCGAGGCCTATAGCCGTCTCGTCGCCACGCAGGATCGTATGGAAGGCATCAAAGCTTTTAATGAAAAGCGCCCACCAAAGTTTGTAGGAAGGTAGTTCAATCGTTCAACAATAGGGAAGGAGATAATCATGAAACATATAAAAAATATGCATGAACAAAAAAGACGTAGCCTGTTGCTCGGCCTGACATTGGCCGCTACCTTGGGTGCTGCACCCTTTGTTGCGCAGGCGCAAAATACTGCAGCGTGGGTGCCTGTCAAACCCATTAAGATGATTGTTCCTTATCCACCTGGTGGCGGCTCCGACGTGATCACGCGGATTGTGGTCTCTGCGTTAGGCGACAAGCTTGGCCAGCCGGTCATTATCGAAAACAAAGCAGGTGCGAATGGTTCGATCGCGACTGAATTTGTTTTTAATGCAGAACCAGATGGTTACACGCTGCTGATGTCCAGTGCGGATACCTACTCGATGTATCCTGCACTGTATCCCAATACAAAATTCGTCTCATCGCAGTTTGTGCCAATCGCCCCCGCTGCTGAGGTTAATTTCGTACTGATGGGACGCCCCGGTTTGCCCGCTAAAACATTACCTGAGTTAATCGCACTGGCTAAAAAGCAAAAGTTGACCTATTCAAGCTGGGGTAACGGCAGTGCGGGCCATATCGCCATGTCACAGTTTTTGCTAGTCACCAAGACCGAAATGTTGCATGTCCCCTATCAGGGGGCGGCACCGGCTGCGCAGGCTGCGATGGCAGATCAGGTTGATTTTGCGATGGTTCCTGCTCCAATGGCCGGAGGCTTTAAATCGAAGATGATTCCTTTCGGTGTGGCTTCGAAAAAGCGTATCGATCTGATCAAGGAAATTCCCACGCTGACAGAGATTGGTGCCGAAGTCAGCGCACCATCCTGGGTAGGGATTTTGGCACCACCAAAGACCCCGCAAAATGTTGTGAATACCTTGGCTAAGGCTTTTATTGAAACAATGAAAAACCCCGAGGTCGCTAAAAAACTCAATGATGCCGGTTTGGTACCGCTCTATGGAACGACAAGCGAGTTCGCTGATTACATCACCAAGGATTTTGCTTTTTGGGGTAATCTGATTCGTGCGGCCGGTATCAAGGTTGATAATTAATCATCACTTGATTTAAAAGGCTCGCACCAATCGAATGGGCGCGAGTTCAGACTGTGTACGCGTTAAAAATGGTCCTGTATCAAACAATACAGGACCATTTTATTAAGCATGCTTGTAAATTCATTTTTGCATAATAAGGTTTTCTGATGACGATTCAGTTTTTTGCGTTTGATACGCCCAACGGCCGAAAAATTTCAGTTGCACTCGAAGAGATGGGGCTGCCATACGAAGTGAAGTCGATCAACATCACTAAAGACGAGCAATTCAGCCCTGAGTTTTTAGCCATCAGTCCTAACAATAAAATCCCTGCGATCGTTGATCCGGATGGTCCCGCCGGCCAGTCCGTCAGCGTGTTTGAGTCTGGGGCAATTTTGATTTATCTGGCAGAAAAAACAGGCAAATTTTTACCAAAAGAAGGTGCGGCGCGTATTGCTGTGTTTGAGTGGTTGATGTTTCAGATGGCAGGTTTTGGCCCTATTCCTGGCCAGGTACATCACTTTATTGGTCTGGAGAACGAGGAGGATAAGCGCTACGGACTGAAACGGTTTATGAATGAAACCCGACGCTTGTATGGAGTGATGGATAAGCGTTTGGCGACGCGTCAATTTTTTGCAGATGATATGTCGATTGCGGATTTTGCGATACTTGGCTGGGCTTGGCGGCACCAGCGTCATCAGGTTGACCTGAATGAGTTTCCAAACGTAAAACGCTGGTACGAAATGATGATGGCCAGACCTGCCGTACAGCGAGGGTTTGCTGTGGCACTGAAATAATCAGCCCTTAGCCGTTAAGCACCCTCGCGCCTCATCCTATCTTACGGTTTAGTCGTGGTGATGCATGAGTAACTTGCTCAGTTCATTCGCTGCCATATGGGTATAGTCTTTGTTAACTTCCTTGACGATTTTCGCGGCCAACGCTGCTGGCATGTGCTGTCGCATGCCGCCTAAGGCGACGGGAGAGGCAATCAGAACCATTTCTGTGCATTGACCGGACTGAACATCAAAGGTCAGACCATCGATGAGCAGTTGCAGAAAATCATGTTTTTCTGCAGCCTGGGGATCTTTTGGCTCAAGGGCGGATTTGTGATGTCCTTGGCCGCCTAGCGCCTGCGAGGTATTGTCATGACCATTATCGCGTTTACGGGCATTGTGCTGGTCAACGGCGCGCAACAATTTCAGACTGATTTCGCCAATCTCACCAACGTTTTCATAGATGTTGGCACGACCGCCGTCTGCCACAACTACCCAAGCATTTCTGGAAATAATCATATGTTTACCTCAATCCTTAAGTGAAATCTGCAAGCGCAGACGTGTTGATTGATCTTAGTCTTGAAAAACTAAGAAATACCAATAAACATACCTATAATCAGCAGAAACCTTGTTTAAGATCAAATGCCTTAAAAAGAGTATCTGGATTCAAGTCGCTTAACATCACAACATGGCCATACAAACCCTTCATCGCTTGACGAGTACTCAGCGAACCCAGCGAGCCAACTATCAGTTAGGGGCATATCTGGCTTTTGTTGCGGGAGCGGTCAATGCCGGTGGTTTTATGGCGATTGGTCAGTACACCTCGCATATGACCGGTATTGTGTCCAGCATAGGGGATCACTTCGCGTTAGCGAGTTTGTTGCCCGTGTTGGGCGGCCTATCCATGCTCGCTTCCTTTGTATTGGGCGCGGTGGTCACTGCGCTCTTAGTGAATTGGGGCAGGCGCCACAAAATCCATAGCGAATTCACGTTACCGCTTTTGCTTGAGGCGGTCGTATTGTTATTGTTTGGATTGGCTGGAGCCTATCTTCATCTGTATAAACCGTTAACGATACCCACCATCGCCTTGATGCTTTGCTTTGTGATGGGACTCCAAAACGCCATCATTACTAAAATTTCCAGAGCTGAAATCCGAACGACCCATATGACCGGGATCGTGACGGATATCGGGATAGAACTTGGCCGATTACTTTACTGGAATAAGTCAATCGAGGGCAATCAAACCCATCTGGTCGTCGCCAATCGTCAAAAACTCAAAGCGCATTTATTGATTTTCGGGATGTTTTTGTTTGGTGGCATTATCGGTGCTGTGAGTTTTAAAACCACAGGTTATATCTCGGTCATGCCCATTTCAGTTTCTTTGATTATCATTTCGTCTTTGCAGATCTATCGTGATTTAAAGCGCTTTATTAAAAACAGACAAGCATTACGACTAATGAACCGGCGTGTAAAAACGGATGAGATATGAAACTCGATAAACGCATCACGAATCGTGAATTCAAACTGTTATTGAAACCTGAGGGTCTTGATCGCAGGAGTCGTATCGATCAGTTGAGTTCGCTCCTGGTTTCTTTTTGCAAAAAAACAGGGGTTGATTTTTTTCACCTGGATAATGCCGATACGGGGCTGCGTAATGTCTATTTTTATGACACGCCTGGCGAGCATTTCAGGCATAACAACTTGATTCTCCGGGTCCGCGAATCTCGTCAAAATGTCTGGGTCGATGACTGGTGCGAGGTGACCTTCAAATGTCGCGCTCCAACCTTGAAAGAATCACTGCATTACAGTCCGATGCCCAATGGTGCGCATAAATCGCGCCTGCGCCTGAAAGAAGAAATACTTCGCGGAGATGGATTGGGAACGGAACGCATGATTTATTCAAATAATGCGATCCTTGATACAGTGCCGATTGATCGAATTTTTGATCGCAGTTTGAAAAGTGTGGCTGAATTTTTCCCCGATATGAAAAAGATGGGTGCAGAGGGTCGACTACCTGTGCGAATCGTTGGGGGCAGGACCAATAAGATTCTTGAAGCTTGCTTACCTCTGGGTAATCTGGTGTTTGGGGATAATGTGCAGGCACATTGCGATATCGGTATCTGGATGCGTAGCGTGGGCGATCCGATTGTCGGTGAGTTAGCCTTTTCTTATCGTGTCAATAAACTCAATCGCGAGGACACCAAGGCCCATAAAAAAGCGAATACTTTTTTTAAGGATCTACAATTCGCTATCCCCGATTGGTTAGCCAGTGGTTCGACTAAAACAGCACTGGTTTATGGAAAGCCGGAATGAGCACTCCCAAATCTCCTGATCAAGCGAATGATGCGCAGGCAATCACGCCCTCCACATCAATGCTTTGGCAGCTTTTTTACGAGTTTCTGGTGATCGGTGCGGTCAGTTTCGGCGGTGGCATCGTTGCCTATGAAAGGATTCTGCTGATAGAAAAGCGCAAGTGGTTGACTGCCGATGAGTTTATGGCGACGTTGGCGCTTAGCCAGACCATGCCCGGACTGAATTCAGTCAATCTGGCGGTATTGGCGGGTAATCAGGTTTTAGGAACATTAGGCGCGATTGCTGCGGCCCTCGGGTTAATTATTCCTGGCGCTGTATTTGTTTTGATTGCTGGTGTTGCATACAGCGCGGGTCAAGACCACCCCCTGGTCAATATGTTGCTGGCCGGCGTGGCGGCCGGCGCGACAGGACTGATTGCTGCGATTACGTTCAAGATTGGTTCAAATCATTTTCGTCACATCAAATCGCTCGCGATCATTCTAAGCACTTTTATTTTAATGAGTGTATTCAAGCTATCGCTGATTTGGGTTTTGGTCCTCATGGGACCCATTTCATTATTTATTTATCGTCCCCAAGCCGGGCATGAACAATCCAAACAGGAGGGCGTGTGATGGCTGCATTGCTTCACCTGGCCTTGACGTTTGGGATGTTGTCCTTACTGGCCGTCGGTGGCGGGACGGCGGTATTGCCTGAAATGCAAACAGTACTTGCCCAACAGTTCAATATCGATCACACCACCTTCGTGCATATCTATAGTATTGGTCAATTGTCGCCAGGGCCCAATATGATGATGGTGCTGGTGTTTGGCTTTCAGGTAGCAGGCTTGCTGGGAGCCGCAGTCGTGTTGCTCTCCTTCTTTCTGCCCTCCAGTATTTTGTGCCTCTCTGTTGGCAGGCTGTGGGCCAGGATTGGTGAGCGACCCTGGCGCCGTGCCGTCCAGAATGCGCTGGAGCCTATATCGATCGGCCTGATGTGTTCGGGTGTCTATGCGGTCGCCAAGGCTGCGGTCATTGGGCCGTTGACCCTCGTGATGGCTGCGGTGACCCTGGTTGTGATCCTGTTTACACGTGTCAATCCTGTATTCATGATTCTGGGTGCGGGAGTCGCGGGCGCTGCACTGATGCATTTTTTTGGTCTTAAATGAGTTGGATTGGTCTGCATAAAGAGGGTGTAACCCTTTTGCTGCACTGCCAGCCCGGTGCGAAAGTATCCAGAGTCGTGGGGGAACATGGCGAGCGCCTGAAAATATCTCTGAATGCCCCGGCTGTGGATAACAAGGCAAACGACGTACTGATTGTCTGGTTGTCTGATTGTCTGAACATACCGCGTAAACAGATCGAGTTGCTTTCAGGACATACCAGCCGTCAAAAGCGCGTATTAATACGTGGTCTGGATGTAGAACAAACCCGTGCAATGCTATATCCCTCTCTTTAGACGTTGACAGTCAGGGTGCCAGGCAATATAAATAGCAATCAAGATCCTGCCACCTTATAAGGCGGGGCAACTAAAACGATCGGGTGAGAGACATGACAGGCAGTCAAACTGCCGCCGGGGCGCAGCTTTTGCAGCGTTTTCGTGCGCGAGCGATATCTTTTTCAAAACCACGCTTATTCAGTGCGGACATACTGGTGCAGTTCGCCGATGTACCTGTGATTGTTCGGGTTCGCGATGGCAGCGTGACGGAGATTGTCGAGCACCGTGTGCCGCTACAGTCTTCCGATTTTTCGATTAAAGGTTCCTCTGAGGGCTGGACTAAATTTTGGCAGTCGATGCCACCTGCGGGATGGCACGATATCTTTGCGTTGAGTAAGCGCAAAGAATTTGCAATTGAAGGCAACCTGCAGCCATTGATGGCTCACCTGCAATACGTCAAAGATCTGATGGCTTGTGCGCGGGAGTCGATGAAATGAGTGTGAAACTAGAACCTATCGTTGGTCGCTACACCTCGTTTGATATTGAAGGCAAGCGCTGCCGTGTGTATTTTGAAGAAGCGGGTAGCGGTATCCCGCTCGTCTGTCTGCATACCGCAGGTGCTGATAACCGGCAGTATCAGCATCTGATGAATGATCCTGAGGTCACTTCAAAGTTTCGCGTGATTGCATTTGATATGCCCTGGCATGGAAAGTCCTATCCGCCTGCGGGTTTCCAGGATACGGAGTATCGCTTGTCGACTTCGCTCTATGTTGAAACCATTATGTCTTTTTGCCGGGCACTTGAGTTAGAGCGACCTGTTGTGATGGGTTGTTCGATTGGCGGGCGTATCACGTTGCAGCTGGCTCATCTGCATTCAGATCAGTTTCGCGCCCTGATCGGTATCGAGGCCGCGGATCATCAGGAACCCTGGTACGACACGGCCTGGTTACATCGTGGTGATGTACATGGTGGTGAAGTATGTGCCGCATTGGTTTCGGGACTTGTTGCTCCACAATCTCCAGAGGTGCATCGCCATGAGACGCTGTGGCAATACATGCAGGGTGGCCCGGGGATATTTAAAGGCGACCTGTATTTTTACCGTGTTGATAGTGATTTGCGTGGAAAACTGAATGGCATTCGTACAGACTTGTGTCCGCTTTATCTCTTAACGGGCGAATACGATTTTTCATGTACACCAGAGGACACAATTAGGACTGCACAGTCAATTCCAGGTGCCAAAGTCACCGTGATGAAGGAGTGTGGACATTTTCCAATGAGTGAAAATCCCGTGCAATTCAGGGAGTATCTGTTGCCTGTATTGAAAGAAATTGCAGGTTAACCCTGCGAATCGTTTTTTAAAAAATATAAATTCATAATAATCCGGAGACAGCCATGAAACTTAAATATCTCGCAGGTGCCCTTGCATGTATGGGTGCGTTAACGATGCAGTCCGCCTTCGCGCAAGAGGTCTTAAAAATCGGAGCCCTGGTGACCCTGTCAGGTTCGGGTGCTGCCTGGGGCCAGGGTATGAAAAATGCAACCGAACTGGCGGCCGACAAAGTTAATGCCGCAGGTGGTCTGGAAGTCGCGGGTAAAAAATATAAAGTTGAAGTCATCCCTTACGATGATAAATATCAGTCAAATGAAGCCGTGACCGTTGCAAACCGTTTGATTTTCGAAGATAAAGTCCAATACATCATTGGTCCTGTTGGTTCCGCTCCTGCCTTAGCGATTCAGCCGATCACCGAGAAAAATAAAGTCATGATCTTTACCCTTGGGTTTACAACGAAAGCCTTGGCTGCCGACAAACCCTTTAGTTTCCGTCCTCCAGTCACCACCGCCGAAGTTGCACAACCGCAGATCAATTGGCTGGTGAAAACACAAGGGGTCAAGAAGGTCGGTGCATTGTTTCCGAACGATGAGACAGGACAGTCTATTTCCAAAGACTTGGAAGTCGCCTACAAAAAAGCAGGTGCTGATATGGTGGCGAAAGAGTTTTTCGAACGTGAGCGCGTAGATTTTG
This sequence comes from Alcaligenaceae bacterium, assembly GCA_947380655.1. GTDB lineage: Bacteria > Pseudomonadota > Gammaproteobacteria > Burkholderiales > Burkholderiaceae_B > Zwartia. The sequence goes on from CANCRX010000065.1 coordinate 14,679, forward strand.
TACCATTGCTCACTCGCATGCTGGCCCGCGGGATCGACACCATCGAGCTCGATGGTAATTCACCTACCACCTCCGGTCTGATCCTCAAGCAAGCGCGCGAGCTCGGATTTCAAGGCAAGATCGTGCGCACAGGTGGTCCTGCGACCCAGGAGATTATCAACGTTGCAGGCAAGGCCGCTGCAGAAGGTATGTTTGTTCATACCCCAATCAATCCAGAGCAGCCCTCCACTAAAGAGTATGTGGAGATGTATGCAGCCAAGTACAAAACGCCTTTGAATGGATTCAGCCCCTCGTTTTACGATGCGACCAACATGCTGTTTGAAGCCATGCGTCGCGCAGGCACGGTCACTGATACTGACAAGGTCCGTCTAGAGCTTGAGAAAATCAAAGACTTTAAAGGCGCACTTGGTACCCTGAGCTGGACAGGTCAGGAAATGTACGGCAGCAACCATCAGCTCAACGCACCATTCTTTATCGCTGAAGTCAAAAACAGTGCTGAAGTGATCCGTGCCCGCTGTACTGTGGCTGGCTGTGAATAAAAACGTCATGTCTGATTTGCCCTTCGAGCCCGTGGTGCAACGCATGGCGTCTTTCGCCATGCATTCTTCCTGGCAGTCACTTCCTGAGTCAGTACAGCGTGAAGCTGGACGTTCCTGGTTGAATTGGGTTGCTTGTACAGTCGGGGGCTCCAAAATGCCCTCTGTCGATGCAGCGGTCAAAGGGTTGCTGATGATGGGCAAGGGAGACGTGCCGGTACTCGGGCGTGTTGAACGCCTGAGCTTGTCCGATGCTGCGCTGATCGGTAGTCTGAGCGCAGCAGCCCATACGTTTGATGACACACATCTTTCAACGATTACCCATCCCACCGGGCCGGTCGCCGCGGCCTTGCTGGCTTGCGCCTATCAGTTGGGCGAGGTCGGTCAGCCGGTATCAGGCGAGGAAATATTGACGGCATTAGCGGTCGGGATAGAGCTGGAATGTCGCGTAAGTTGTGCCATTGCACAGGGTGGCGCGAATCAGGGCTGGTATATGACGGGTTTGTCTGGTGGAATCGGTGCGGCCGCGGCAGTCGGACGTCTACTCAAGCTCAACCAGAAACAAATGATCTACGCGATCGGGCTGGCGGCCATGCAGGCCAGTGGTACGCGCGCGACCCATGGCAGCATGGCGATTACTTTCATACCCGGTATCGCTGCGCGAGACGGTACTGTCGCGGCTTATCTGGCGGCAGCTGATTTCAGTTGTAGCGCGATTGCGATTGATGGTCGAAATGGTTTGTTGCAAGTCCTGACCGGTGGTCATGACGCGCATCTGATCGACGATGAGCTTGGTGTACGTTATGAGATGTTGAATAACGCTTACAAACCTTATCCGTGTGGCATTGTGATTCACCCGGCAATTGATGCTTGTTTGCATTTAGTTCGGGATCAGCATTTAAATCATCAGGCTATTGACCGCATTGAGTTACGGGTCCATCCCGATGCATTGAATCTCTGCTGGCGTAAATTGCCAGAAAATGTTCTTGATGCGCAAGTCAGTCTGTATCACTGGGTTGCGGCGTGTTTGGTTTTTGGTCGTGCTGGCGTTGCTGAAGGTGAGCTGGAGGCGGTCATGCATGCTGAAGTCAGAGCGCTACAACAGCGGGCCCAGGCCGTAGCCGATACGACTATGGGTAGTCATCAAGCTTTAGTCGTCGTCCATCTGCGCGATGGAAAAAAACTGGAACGTAAAACGCAAGACGTGACAGGCAGCGTGACCAATCCAATGAGTGACGCACAACTCGGAGAGAAATTCCTTGGACTTGTTGCACCGATCCTGGGCCCAAGACGCGCTCAGGTATTGCTCGATAAATGTCTGACTATGAATGCCGTGCATGGTGCTGCAGAGATCCTGCAGCTAGGCGCTCAATAACAACTAAGGGGACGTTTTGGACTGGAGCTTGCTCATTACGCAAGCCACGATTAATGGCTTGA
>CANCRX010000066.1 GCA_947380655.1 Alcaligenaceae bacterium
TTGCGTAAGTGGCTAGAGAGATAAAGCTTAAGGGGCGTTCGCAGCAACTTCTTGGATTTGCTCGAGCGTCACATAACCTCGATCTTCGGTATCTATTTTGTCGAATGCCGCAGCGATCCTAGGCATGCCTGCTTTGGCTTCCTCCAGAGTCAGCTTCCCATCGTGATTTTTATCTGCCGCAGCAAAACGCTCGGCTATTTCTTTTGCACGTCCCGTCAGAGGTGGATCTGCAGCGAATGCAGAGGACGAACTCAGGACAGCGATCACGACGCTGATTGCTGTTTGACGAATAAATTTGCTAATAAACATAGTGATAGATGTCCCGAAGTTAAAACCTGATTCACTATAGCGCATTCAGTGGGATTTTCAGGTATGAAACGCCATTATCCTCTTTGGGTGGCATATTTCCTGCACGGATATTTATTTGGACAGCAGGCAGTATCAGGACGGGCATCTCGAGTGTTGCGTCACGCGCACTTCGCATGGCGACAAATTCAGCTTCAGTGATGCCATCTTTCATGTGAATATTGTTTTTCTTTTGTTCGGCAACCGTTGTTTCAAATTTGATCGCGCGACCATTGGGTGGATAGTCGTGACACATGAAAAGTCTGGTTTCAGCCGGGTAGCTTAATAATTTATGGACAGACTGAAAGAGCACCTTCGCATCACCACCAGGAAAATCACACCGAGCGGAACCAACGTCAGGCATAAACATCGTGTCGCCCACAAATATGGCGTCATCGATTTTATAGGCCATGCAAGCAGGGGTATGACCAGGTACAAACAAGCTTTCGAACGACAAATTTCCAAATTTAATTATTTCGTTTTCACTAAGTAAATAATCAAATTGACTCCCATCGCTTAAGAATGAATCTTCAAGATTAAATATCCCTTTGAAAACACCCTGAACAGTTTTTATGTGGTTACCAATAGCAATTTTTCCACCCAGCTTGGCTTTTAAGTACTGCGCGGCTGAGACATGATCTGCATGTGCGTGTGTTTCTAAGATCCATTCTGTCTTGAGTTGGTTAGTTTCAATAAAATCAACTACCTTATCTGCAGAATGCGTTCGGGTGCGGCCAGATTTCGGGTCGTAATCCAGAACAGAGTCAATAATTACGCATGAACTTTGTTCTGTTTCATAGACAACATAAGTAAATGTCCAAGTACCAGGATCAAAAAAAGCTTTAATTGTGGTTGACATGGCTGCACCCTCAGAAAATTATAAAAACAATGACATCTTGAGCAAGTAATTGTATATTACTACTTGATATATGTTTATAACTCAAAGAAATAAAAAGAAAGCTCAAAACAATCGCTATATCTTCCCTGATTCATTACCGAAAGAAAACTTTAATAAAACTGCACGGAGACAACATGACGGCTGACCAAAATGAAATTACATATGACATAGTGATCGTTGGCGGTGGCGCTGCTGGAGTCGGAGCTGCCTCAAGCCTATTGCGCAGGCAATCAAAATTGAAAATTGCGATCATCGAACCAAGTGATCAGCATTACTACCAGCCAGCGTGGACGTTAGTAGGTGGCGGGGCTTTTGATGTAGCAAAAAGTCGACGGCCCATGGCCTCTGTGATTCCCCCTGGTGTTCAATGGATTAAGAGTGCTGCCACAGGTTTTGACCCTGAACATAATTTGGTTCAACTAGAGCATGCCAAACAGATACATTACAAATACTTGATTGTTGCTGCAGGCTTAAAAATAAAATGGAACGCTATTCCTGGTCTGTTGGAAACACTCGGTAAGAACGGTGTGACATCAAATTACAGTTACGAATCTGCCCCCTATACCTGGCAACTCGTACAAGGTTTACGTAGCGGCAAGGCTATTTTTACTCAGCCTCCAATGCCTGTTAAGTGTCCAGGTGCGCCACAAAAAGCAATGTATCTCTCCTGTTATGAATGGTCACAGAAACATTGCCTAAAAGACATTGATGTCGAACTGAATAATGCAGGCGGTGCGCTGTTCGGTGTTGCTGACTTCGTGCCGCCTTTAATGGAATACGTAAAAAAATACAATGCACATCTGAATTTCAATACCAACCTGGTCGAAGTTGATGGTCCCAATAAAACAGCGTGGTTTGACGTGAAGGACGCAGACGGTCATGTCACACGCGTCAAAAAATCATTTGACATGCTTCATGCCGTTCCACCCCAAGGCCCACATGACTGGATTAAAAATAGTCCACTCGCTAATGCAGATGGCTGGGTAGAAGTCGATCAACATACTTTGCAGCACGTTCGCTTTTCAAACGTTTTCGGTATTGGAGATGCGTGCTCCACCCCTAACTCAAAAACTGCTGCTGCAGCCCGTAAACAAATCGTTGTTGTAGCGGAAAACTTAATCGCACTACAACAGGGCAAAAAAATGACCTTACATTACGACGGTTATGGTTCCTGCCCACTGACGGTAGAGCGTGGAAAAATTGTATTGGCCGAGTTCGGTTATGCCGGCAAATTAATGCCAACATTTGCCTGGCTGATCAATCCCATTAAAGCAAGTTATCTGGCGTGGATATTGAAAAAAGATATCCTACCCTGGCTTTATTGGAATGCAATGCTTAAAGGTCGTGAATGGTTAGCCAGACCTTTCAAAAACTAATCACTCAGGCATAAAGCGTGGAAGCAACTCAATTCATCGCATTAGGTCTCGGTAGCGTTGTAGGATTTTTATTATCCTTGACCGGTGCAGGTGGCGCTATTCTTTCTGTACCACTGCTAGGATTTGGCTTGCAACTCAGTGTTGCGCAAGCGGGCCCAATCGGCTTGCTGGCAGTTTGCCTATCTGCTGGGGTAGGTGCGTTTATAGGGCTGCGAGCTGGGATTTTGCGCTATCGCGCAGCTTCTTTTATGGCCGTTTTCGGCCTGATCCTTGCCCCAGTAGGGATATGGTTAGCAAAACTCATACCCAATAGACCAATGGTGATTGGCTTTGCGCTGCTCCTCGTTTTCGTCTCAATAAGAATGTTGATTGCGGCATATAGAGACAGGCGAGGTATTTCAAAGAATGAAAAACGACCACCACCATGCTTGCTCAACCAATCAATAGGTAAATTGATCTGGACTGCGCCCTGTGCGAGATCACTGGCTGCAGCGGGTGCCTTAGCTGGATTTTTTTCAGGATTACTAGGAGTCGGGGGTGGATTTATTATCGTCCCATCGTTAAAGAGTGCAACTGACTTACCCATTCAATCGATCGTAGCCACATCATTGGGTGTTTTAACAATCGTATCCTTTGGAAGTGTCCTAATCGCTACTGTATCTGGAAACATGTTGTGGTCGATCGCTATACCTTTTGCTTCGGGTGCGTTAATAGGCATGTTTTCCGGGCAACAATTTGCAAAAAAAATATCGGGGCCGCGATTACAGCAGTTTTTTGCAGTGTTCACTTTATGCGTTGCTATCGTAATGATAGTTAAAGTTTTTGCTTGAAGACTCATGAACACAATACTCAAAAAAATACAGATATTTTTTCTCCTTATCGTTTTACTATTTAGTGCTCAGACCTTTGCGCTAGAGGTTGGAGAACAGTTTCTCCTTAAAGACGTCCGCTTGATTGACGGCCAAACACTAACGGCTCAGCATTTTAAAAATAAATATTTAATTATTGAGGTGTGGGCAACATGGTGCCCTTATTGTCATCGTCAGAACGCAAACCTTGAAAAACTGCATCAGCTGATTTCAAGTTCAAAATCGGACTTGGAGATATTAACAATCAGTGTAGATAAAGATCCACACAGTGTTGAGGATTATCTGAAAGTGAATGAATTTAACTTTCCCGTCGCGATGATGAGCAATGAACTATCCGCAATGATCGGTAAAAGGCGCGGAATTCCTGAACTCTATGTTATCGATCGTGCTGGAAAAGTTGTTCAGAAAGATTACGGTTTAATGGTGACTGCAGATTTCGAAGAGCTTATCCGCTACAGCAAAAAATAAATATTATTCGTTCTGAATGGATAAATATACGTTGTATGCGTTCATCCGGTTTGCCGCTTTGAATAGCGGCACATTCTGGTAAGTGGACCAGTCAGTTTTCTCATATACCTGATCAAAATCTTCTAACTCAATTGCCGCCTGTTTCATGGCTTGCCGAAGAAAAATCAAATAGTCGCGTGTAAAAATCAAATCCTGCTGCGGTTGGTCGGAAAATGCACCATGGCCAGGTACGATGACTTTTGAATCAAAGCTACTAAGCTTTTTCAATGAATTGATCCAACCTTGGCTATCTGCAGTTCCAACATATGGAATACGGCCTTTGAATACTAAATCTCCTGCAAAAAGAACCTTTTCACTCGGTACATAAATCGCTAAATCATCAGGCGTATGCGCGGGACCTACTTGCCTGAGTTCGAAACTTAAACCACACAACGAAACGGTTTGATCTTTGTTGATCCAAATGTCAGCTGAGACCAGCCGCGTTTTGTCATTGACCCATGGCGCAAGTTCGGCTCGGGAAGCAATCAAACGTTGTGCTGCCGTATCAGAGGTCAAATATTCACGCCCAAGTTCTTGTGCAATGACTTTTGCACCAAGATCGGAGAAACTTTGTAAACCATAAATATGGTCAGCGTGATAGTGAGTAAGAATGACAAAAGCGATAGGCTTCTCAGTCTTTTTTTGGATTTCAGAAATCAACTGCTTAGACAGAACTGGTGATCCTAACGAATCGATCACGACTACACACTCTTTGCCTATGACAAAACCAGCATTAGAAATGTAATTTTGATTATCGGTTGATCCAAGCTCTGCACCACCTTGAACATAAAAAGTATTAGGTGCGACTTGGATAGGAGTAATTATTGGTGCAGCATTAATATCATTAACAGCACCAACGCACAGCGCAATAAAAAAAATAAAATTTGTGATTTTCAATCGCATATCAAACCCTCTCAAGGTTTGATATATGCGAATTTATCTTTATATTGAAGGTTCGTAATTCTTACTACGCCAGAAGGTGTGAAATCCGCATCCAGAATGAACGAATCCTTCGAAAGATTTCTGGTTTTAATTGTGATCTCGCAGACTTCAAACTCTACACCGCGTGATTTTAAGGCTCCGATGAGTGGTGCATATTCAATGTTGGCCTTCTGATTTTTTGCACCCTCCATCATCAGGTCAATGCCTTCTGCGTGCATGACAACAATAATTTTCGTATCAGGTGCGACATCAAGGTGATTACGCATATTACGAAGAGCCTTGATACCCTGAATTTCAGCATTATCAATATGATAGACGACCTTATCCTGAGCACAGACAGCGGCGCTTAGAGAAAAACCACAGGTGATGATTAACAAAGTGAAAAAACGTTTGATCATGTTCATTGCAAATCCTGAAGTAGCGTTGAGTGCAAAAAAATTAACCTGCAAACCCCGGGTTTCCAGTTGCGCCTTTAATAGCAGGCATATTTAATGGTTTAGCTTTTACAGTTTTAATTTCTTTAAGATACTTGCCAATAACATCCCAAATCGGTTCACCCCCTGCGTTTTTTGCCTCTTCCGAAACAGGAGCCCAACCAGCAACTTTATAAGAGGTGTTGGCCTCAATGAGCTTCCCATCCAGTCTCATTTCAGAAATACGTTTGCCAGCTCCGGCGGTAGGATCGATTGCGTACTGCAACCCCCCTACCCGCACCATATCACCACCCTGTTGATAATAAGGATCTGGATTAAACAAATTATCTGCAACGTCTTCCAGCACGGATTTAATCGTTTCACCTGACATCATAGTCACCGTTGTGTACGGATAGGTAATCGCGGTCTGGTCGAGTAAGTGCTCCATCGTGATATTTTCACCTGGCAGCAATGAGGTTCCCCATCTAAATCCAGGTGAAAAGGCTATTTGAGCGCCTTTCATCTGCATCAATCCATCAAGAATCAATTGATCAAAACTACCATTGAAATTTCCGCGTCGATATAGCAAGCCTTCTGTGACTGCAAGATTTTCAGAGAGTTTTGATTCATAGGGTGCGCGGATTTTATCGATGAGCTGGTTCATGCCTGAATCAGCAGGCAACAGATCTGAAAAAACGGGCAGGAGTTTGTAACGGAAATCAGAAACTTTTCCACTCTTTACCTCAAAATCCAGAACACCTAAATACTTGCTATTCGAGCCTGCATTCGTTACTAATGTAATGCCGCCCGGATTTTTTACTTTGGTAGGAGCTGGCATGCCGTCATGTGTATGCCCCCCCATAATCGCATCGATACCACGCACGCGACTAGCCATTTTTAAATCTACATCCATGCCATTGTGAGAGAGTACAACGACGACTTGCGCACCTTTAGCGCGCGCTTCGTCGACGACCTTCTGCATGTTTTCTTCTTCGATACCAAATGTCCAGTCCGGAATCATGTATCGAGGATTTGCAATGGGGGTATAAGGAAAAGCCTGACCAATGATCGCGACAGGTACGCCATTCATTTGGCGAATAACATAAGGCTCAAAAACCTGGTCACCAAAATCAGTTGTCTTGATATTTTGAGCGAGGAATGTAATTTTGTTATTGAAATCTTTTTCGACTATTTCTTTCACGCGATCCTGACCGAGCGTCATTTCCCAATGGGCGGTCATGATGTCAACACCTAAGGCTAAACAAGCATCGACCATATCCTGCCCATTGGTCCACAACGATGTGCCTGAACCTTGCCAGGTATCGCCACCATCAAGCAAGAGAGCGCCAGGACGGCTCGCTTTCATCTTTTTTACAAGAGTAGAAAGATGCGCAAACCCTCCAACTTTTCCATATGTTTTGGCTGCGTGATCAAAATCGAGATAAGTAAATGCATGTGCGTCTCTCGAGCCCGCAGCAATACCAAAATGTTTTAAAAATTGCTCGCCAACTAAATGCGGAGCTTGTCCGAATTGGGAACCAAAACCTAAATTAACACTAGGCTCTCGGAAATAAATTGGCTTCAGTTGTGCATGACAGTCTGTGAAATGCAAAAAATGCACATTACCAAAACTTGGTAACTCATAAAATGCATTTGCAGCGGCCTGGGCCTCAGACAAGCTAGGCTTTAGAGCCATGCCGCCCGCCGAAGCAATCGCCAGGACCTGCAAAAATTCACGTCGATTCATAGCCATGTCGTGGTACCTGTAACTCGGTTATTAATTAAAGTTATTGATTGACGGGTGACTCAGGGTCGAGCAATAACGCCATAACATCTTTGATTTGTTGCTCTGTCAGTAAATCAAAATGCGCGAAACGAGGCATATTGCTGCAAGCGTTATAGGCTTTGGAGTTGTTAATCCTGTTCCACGTATATTCAAGTATTCCCTGACTCGTACCACGCTGTTTGCCATAACTTGTAAGGGAAGGACCGATATTTCCATAAGAAATTTCTTTCTTATCTATCTGATGACAGTTATAACAACTGCCACCATTAGGTGTTTTTAAGTTATCTGACCAGGTTGCGCCACGACCGCTTTGAGCAATCTTTTCCCCCTCTTTCCAATTGCCCAGGTATTTTCCATCTGAGGGGGGCTTAATCTCTGCAAGATTGGCGGCCTGCAACTCTACCAACTTAGCCTGACCTGCAGGCGACGCCTTAAACTTTTCATCCGAACAAAGTGCCTGAGTCGGATCTTGGTCAATACGATCCAGTTTAGCGATCCCCTCGGCTCTGAATCCTGATTTCATCACTGCTTGCAATGGTGCATCGACTTGCTGAGCATGTGAAACGGAAAGAAATATCGCAGGAACAAAAAAGAGGCAGGCTTTGAGTAACGTCATCTTATGCATTTTTATCTCCATGACCCTTCGATTAGCGCTTCAAACCAGGCGTTTGAATGGTTCCGCCATCAGCTTTGGCAGCCATAAATATCGATACTGCGATAGTGACATCGGAGCCATAAATAGGGAACGGCATGCGTTGCTGACGAAAACAATCATTTAACCTTCGCTGCATCGTCCAAAATTCACCACTCGATACGCGATATGCAGGCCAGGAACCCCATCCCTCCGCAGCCCCCTTTTGTGTAGTCAGGTTTGGGAGATCCTGCAGGCGGATACGCTTGCCATCAGCAGAATGGCAAGAGGCGCAGGAAAAGTCCATTGGACCGCCTTGGAAATTAAATATTTTTTCTCCAATTGCAACCATCTCTTTTTCTTTTGGATGACTGGCAGAAACTTTAACTTTCATATCTTTTGAATGTGTCACAACATAAGCAACGATCGCTTCTATGTCTTTTCGTACACCTTTACCAAAAGATTCATTCACCACTGTTGCGCTTGGAATGCCTTGCAAGGTTTCCATGCATGTCATCAAGCGCGACTCAAGATCCTGAACACGATCAGTATCTTTAAAATAGCGCGGTAATTGAGCCGAGGCGCCGTCCACAACACCAGGGCCTAAGCCCAAATCGCACTTTTCAAGCGTGGCGGATTTAGGCCCTGCTGGCTTAACCCACAACTCTTCACCTGCCATTTCATAAAGCTCAGAAGGATTGCCATCAGCAATCATTTCGCGATATTTTGCGATTTCATCTGATGCGGTCTGAGCTGCAACCAGCATCGAAGTCGATACAAGAAGGCCTGCAATTGCGATGGTGATGATTTTTTTCATTATTAGCTCCTCGGTCAAAAAAATTCCAATCTCAATCGATCAGGAAATTTTTCCTTTATCCGTGCGCTTGTCGCCTTTGTTATCTACCCAGGTCACAACAACCTCGTCACCCTTAGCCGCACCCTTAAACTTGAAATTCAGAAATGGATCTTTAGAAATCGCAGGGCCGAACTGTGCAGAAAATACTGTCTTGTCTTTTACTGTCGCAACCAATGTCGTGATATGCCAAGCAGGCACCAGAGCGCCAGCCGCATCTTTGCGCAAGCCTGACTCCATATCGTGTTTCATCAAAATCTTCACATCTATTTCGCCGTCTTTTTCAGCAGCGCGAATGCGCATTGGATCTGCCATGTCTTTCCCCTTCGTTTATACGTAATCGGATTTAAAAGTAAGAATTAACCGCCACAACCACCGAGGGTGACTTTAATTTCTTTGACCGCACTGAACCACTTGCCATCTGCTTTCACAAGAGCGTACACATTGGACGTTTGTCCCATCTTCACGCGTGTTGTGACAAATGCATCTGTTCCCGCGGGAATTTCAAATACGGCAGCCAAAGCACTAGGATTCTTCTCAACCAGAATAGCCATATTTGTTGCTTTCAGTGTTGTTGAAATCCCTACTGGAACAACCGCACCGTTTTCTGCAATGTCAGGTGCTTTGATCGTGACAGCATCAGACGTAACCGGTTTTGTTCCATTCATCGCTTTAATCACATCATCAAGTGATTTTGCTTCAAACGCTGCTTTATTCCACTCCGCTGCTTCGGCATTGGAGATCAGTCCGGAGCTGGCCATCAGTGCAATCAAAGCAGTGAATTTAAGGGTATTTCTTCGTTGTAGGTTCATGGTGACTCCTTGATAAATTCAGTAATAATTTTGTTAAAAATCAGGAACCTTTCAGCATCCACTGAACAATGATCCTGATATCGCTTTCGGGAATTTGTGGATGGGGTGGCATTGGAATAGTGCCCCAAGCTCCAGATCCGCCCTTTTGTACTTTTGTCACTAACTTTGAAAGAATATCTGGTTGATCTTTATATTTAGCAGATATTTCCGCAATCGACGGCCCCACCAATTTACTCGTCGCTGCATGGCAAGCATTGCAATTATTTTTCTTGAATACATCCAATGCATTGATCGATGCAGGAGCATGCACTTGAGTTTTAGAATCTGCTAACGCTAATGATTTTGGATCTGGCATAGCTTTAGGTGGTGGAACGGTTGAATTTATCCCACGATAAGGTCCGAAAATTCGATTCTGATCAGCAAGATTTCCATGAGCATTGCGCGCATAATCTGGTAATTCAGATGTTATTTTTACTTCCGCAACACAATTAGTCATACATGCTTTGGCTGTAACATCTGGCTTGCCATTTGCATTCCACATTCCATGCTCTGTGGTCATACCATTACGGTTAGGCATGAGCTTTTGAACCTCTGCCATATTCTGATCACTGAGGGTGAAATCATCCGGAACGATTTCTGCCATACTCAGTACATAAGCTAGTACCGAATATGTTTCCTCTGGAGTCAAACTACGGGGAGCATTCCAGGGCATTGCACGATAGATGTAATCATAAAGAGAAGATAGCGTAGCAACCTTCATGAGTGTTGTGCGCTGAGGTTGTTTGGGGTCTGTCAACGAAGCAACACGACCCGTTTTAATATCCTCGGCAGTTGTGCCACCAACGATCGGAGTGAACACTTCATTGGATTCACCAAACGTACCGTGACAGCTCGCACATTTTGACTCCCAAACATTCTGGCCTTGATCAGCTGTGCCTGAACCTTTTGGAATACCCTTGAAATCAGGACGAACATCGATATCCCATGCCGAGATTTCGGCTGGCGTTGCCGCTCTTCCTAAACCTGTAACTTTCACGGATTGTTGGGCTTGAGCATTGCTCGACAGCAATAACACCAGCCCAAAAAAGGTAAAGCATGCCCATTGCAGGGATTTAGATTTAACCGACTTGGACATTGCTAACCTCCCCATTTGGGTTGATCTTCCATGACTGAATTGCATTGTTGTGATAAATGGATCGTGTGCCTCGTACCTCGCGCAACAATCGATTAGTCGGCTGTACATAGTCTGTTTCATCAATCGCGCGGGATTGAAGGATTGCTGGCGAACCATCCCAATCCCACTCAAAATTGAATCGTGTCACTGCTTTGCTCAGAACTGGCGACTCAAGTCGCGCTTCACGCCAGTTCTTCCCACCATCTACTGATATATCTACACGCTTTATCTTGCCACGACCAGACCAGGCCATCCCACTGATGTTGTAAAAACCTTTGTCCAATAACTGTTGACCACCAGAGGGAGTTGTAATGACAGACTTGCACTCTTGAATCGAGGTGTACTGCCTGTGCAATCCATTTGGCATCAAGTCCATATAGTGAACGGCTTCATCTTTAGACGCATAGGGCATATCCCCTACTTCTATTCGCCTGAGCCATTTGACCGAACTCACACCCTGCACTCCCGGCACAAGTAATCGCAATGGATAGCCATTTTCAGGGCGCAACATCTCTCCATTCATACCCCAAACTACCAGAGCATCACTCATTGCAGATTCGATAGGAACAGTTCTGGTCATCCCTGAGCCATCGCCTCCTTCTGCCAGAACAAACTTGCCTTTCTTTAAGTCCACTCCGCAATCATCGAGCAAAACAGAAAGAGGAACACCTGTAAATTCACTACATGAAAGCATACCGTGCGTGTATTGAACGGTCGGTACCGCCACGTTGCCCCATTCAAGTCCTGTATTGGCTCCGCACTCAATAAAATGAATTCGCGACACCGCAGGTAAACGCATCAAGTCGCTCATGGTGTAGATTTTTTGTTGTGCAACAAGACCATTAATCATTAAGCGATGTTTTTCTGGATCAATGTCGTACCAGCCTTGATGGTGCCGTTCAAAATGCAAACCACTCGGAGTGATAATGCCAAACAACCCCTGCAATGGAGTAAATGCAACCGAGGCGGCAGAAACCCTAGTCAACCCAGGCGACTCGCGTCTTTGCAGATTAACTTCATACTTTGACGGCACGCCATAAGGAAGCGCGGCAACAGGCTGTCCAAGCGTAGTTTGCCACACCTGTTTTTCTATGATGACTGGGTCACCAAGGCTCTGAGCAGAGGCACTTTTTAATGCAAGACCTGCGGCAGCAGACAGACCAACAGCAGACAAGAAGCTATTACGTATAAAACCTCTACGCGGTTCGTCAACTCCATTTATAGAAACTTGTTCAAGCAACTCAGTCCCGATAAAATTTTCAGGGGCGGCTCTCAACTTACCTAACTTCTTGGTGATGGAATTTGACTTCACTATGTCTCCTTCGCGATTACGCGCGAAAAACTTTCAAATAATTTGTCTTAGAAATAAGATATATTTTTTTTGGTTATAAGTTTATTATTTTAAGTAATATACAAAATTATTGATTTTAAAAAAATACTTACAAACCCTACCTATAACGATTACTTAGTTAGGCTCGGGTATTTAATTACGAAACAGAGGCATTCATGAATAAAAATTTGTTAACTGATGCACAGGCTCTGATACCTTTGGTTAAAAGAAACAGGAGAGATTTTCTACGTGTAGCGACAAGCGTAGGAATATCTAGTGGATTTGCACTCGCCGCCCAACCTGTTTTGTCGCAAGCCATCAAAACTGATTTTGAGGGTATTGACAGCCAGGAAATCATGTTCACTAGCGCACAAGCGCAAATTCCTGCCTATATGTCGAAGCCAAAAGACACAACAAATAAACTTCCTGTCATCATCATTGCAAGTGAAATATTTGGTGTCCATGAGTACATCGCCGATGTCACAAGACGACTGGCCAAACAAGGGTATATGGCAATTGCGCCAGAGTTTTTTACGCGTGCAGGCGATCCTACAGAACTAGGAACCGTTGCAGAAATAATGGAGAAGATTGTTTCCATCACTTCAGACAAACAAGTCATGCAGGATATTGAAGCGGCTATTGACTGGGCGGGTAAAAATGGAGGTGATATATCGCGAGTGGGTATAACTGGCTTTTGCTGGGGAGGACGAATCACGTGGCTAGCATGTGAGAATATAAAAGCGATTCGTGCTGGCGTCGCTTGGTACGGAAGACTGTTAGGCGATAAAAACTCAAACACACCTGAACACCCTATTGATCTGGTCTCAAGGTTGAGTGCGCCTGTACTCGGTTTGTATGGGGCTCAGGATACCGGAATTCCTGTACCAAGCATTAACGAGATGAAAAAAGCGCTAGCTTCTGTCGAAGCAAACAACGCGGCAAAAGAAAGCAGATTTGAAATTTATCCTGATGCTCCACACGCGTTTCACGCTGATTATCGGGAGTCTTATAGAGCCGGTCCTGCACAAGACGGATGGAATCAACTACTTAAATGGTTTTCAACTCACGGCGTTTAAGCGCAAGCACCAGCTGGAGATTGATGTAGCCTGATCACTGACAGGCTGCATCAATCAAGCGGCGAGCGATACTCACTGGATCAGGTAGTTTGGGCAGGTCATCTTTTGAAAACCAGGCGGCCGCTTCAATTTCATTCGGATCGATATTGATCTCTCCACCCGCATAGTCTGCAAAAAACGCCAGCATCAGAGAATTAGGGAATGGCCAAGGCTGACTCTGAAAATAGCGCAAATTGGTAATTTCAACGCCGACTTCCTCAAGTACTTCGCGCTTACAGCACTGTTCAAGCGTCTCGCCAGGTTCTACAAAGCCTGCCAGCGCACTAAACACACCAGGTTTGAAATGCGGGCTGCGACCGAGGAGAAGCTCATTACCGCGCTGAATCAAAATCATGACAGCAGGCGAGATACGTGGATAGGACACCATTCGGCAAGAAGGACATTCCATACCAAACTCAGTCGTCTTCTTAAACTGTACCGTACCGCAACGACCGCAAAACCGATGATTTTTTTGCCAGTCCATTAACTGGGTGGCACGCCCAGCTAGAGTGAATGCTTCTTCACCTACTGCCCCGAACAAACTGCGTACAGGCATGAGCTCGCCCTGCACATGACTGGGAATGCTATCTAAATCCAATGCATAGCAGGGTTTACCCTGCCATTGACCAATTAACAAAGCCTCAGGCGGATGACCAAACTCAGCTGCACTACTGATAGGAAAAACATGCCCTGCTGAAGATTCTGTATGAACCAGCACTTGATTTTCAAAACGCAGCAGCCAGAAGCTAGATTCGCTCATCGTGATTCCTGAAACTTGGGTCGAGATAAATTAGATTGACTAGAAATCTATGTATTAAATAAACAAATCACTTTAAAGTCTAAAGAACTAAAAAGTAAAGTTACTGAACATTGTATTCTTTAAAACCTAAGCGAATTTGTGAAGTATTTTTTTATTGAAAATTGAACATGGCAGATATGTCCCTCTCAGGCGACGGCCTATCCGGGCTTGAAAATCGCCTCAAACAAGACCTTAACTGGTTAGACTTGCCTGCGAAAGAATGGGTTATCCCGCGATCATCCAACGGTCACGGGATGATCGATGTCGCAATCATCGGTGCGGGCATGGCAGGGATGGCTGCAGCCGCAGCCCTGAGATTACTAGGCATTCGCGCAGTCATGTTTGATCGGGCACCTCAGGGTTTTGAAGGCCCCTGGGCGACAACTGCCAGAATGGAGACACTTCGGTCGCCCAAACAACTCACAGGCCCAGCGCTTGGTTTGCCTGCCCTAACGTTCAGGGCCTGGTTTGAAGCACAGTTTGGCCTCCAAGCGTGGGAGAGTCTGGACAAAATCCCACGCATGCAATGGATGGACTATTTGCGCTGGTACCGACGCGTCTTAAATCTGGAGGTACGAAACGAACACGATATTCGAGACGTTGTCCCTCTTGAGCGCGGCAACGTTACGTTAAATATTGATACACCGACTGGCAGGCAGACTATCCATGCAAGGCGTTTAATTATCGCCTCCGGCCGGGATGGTCTTGGCGGTCCTTTTGTCCCGGAATTTGCAAACTCACTCCCCAAATCCCTTTGGGCACACTCTTCAGAGCCCATTGATATTTCATTTTTTAATGCTAAGCGCATTGGAGTAATCGGTGCCGGCGCCTCCGCGATGGATAGCGCCGCTACGGCCTTGGAAGCTGGCGCTCTGTCTGTTGATCTGCTGATCAGACGTCAAGATATGCCACGTATCAATAAAGGCAAAGGTGCTGGCAATGCAGGATTAACACATGGTCACATTGACCTGCCTGATGAATGGAAATGGCGTATCCGTCACTACATTCATTCTCAGCAGGTTCCTGCACCACGCGGCAGCACCTTGCGGGTGTCCAAATTTACCAACGCCAGATTTAACTTTGGTTGCCCAATAAACGAAATCAACGCTAACAAAGACGTCATACATGTCAGCACACCGCGAGGCGATTTTGACTTTGACTTTTTGATTTTCTCGACGGGTTTCAGAATCAATTGGACAGCACGGCCTGAATACTCTCGCATCGCACCGCACGTTCGCGCATGGAAAGACCGATATCAGTCAAAGCCCGAAGAACATGATCAAGAGTTAATGGACTCTCCAGATCTCGGCGCGAGCTTTGAACTGCAGGAAAAAAAACCTGGCAGTTGTCCCGGACTGGAGTCAGTTTATTGTTTTTGTTATCCGGCAGCTCTTTCACATGGAACCATATCGGGCGATATCCCTGCGATCAGTGATGGGGCGAAAAGAATTGCTCAAGGAATAGCTAGTTCTTTGTATCGTGAAGATATCGAACAGCATTACCAGCGTATGGTTGAATTTAGTGAACCAGAGTTATTGGGTGACGAGTGGACTGCAGCAAAGCCTTCCTAAAAAATAATTAATCAAGCACAACACGCTATACAAAACAATTCCTCCGTACAGCAGAGACTTATTTATGACACCACATACTGAGCACGATACGATCGATCAACTATTAGCACTTAAGCCTGGAATGTCTACGCATGCAGTACGCCATGAGAGAGAAAAAGTCGTTCATGCCACACAAGGCAGTGAGGACGGACTCTTTGATCCGAAACTTCCGGGCCTGACGCTTATTGAGAGACTGCTCGCTGCATTGTTAGCCTGTCAGTTGACGCCAGCGTTAGAGCTTGCAAAGGTGTATCAATCCAGGCTTGAGTCAAACGGTGCAGACCCTCTGACCATTAGACTTGTTGCGCAAGCAGAACTATCACAGATCACTGATGTTCGTCTCAAGGCTATCCTTACATTCACCCACACCCTGATTATCGATCCAATCCGTGCGGATAAACATGCCTTGATCGCCTTGCAACAAGCAGGCTTATCTACTCCAGAAGTAGTCACGCTCGCACAACTAATTGCGTTTGTCTCTTATCAAGTTCGCCTCGCCGCTGGCCTGAAGGCCATGAAAGCACTGGAGCAAAAATAATGAACCAGCCCTCACCCGAAATCATCAAGATCAATGGATTTACAAACGAAACCCTAGGTTGGGATGCCTG
>CANCRX010000067.1 GCA_947380655.1 Alcaligenaceae bacterium
TCTGAAGATTAGGTATCCCGGGGCCTAGAGCCCCCTGAAGGGTCGTTCAAGACCAGGACGTTGATAGGTCAGGTGTGGAAGCGCAGTAATGCGTTAAGCTAACTGATACTAATTGCCCGTGCGGCTTGATCCTATAACCCTACAGGTTATCCTGTTTGTTATAGCGTTTAAGTGTCGTTCAAATAAATTAAGGCGTGGTGAGTTGCGGTGTTGTCAACACCGAACACGACTCCCACACAAGTAACAATCCCAACGTAGTTTATTGTTCAAATACCCAAATTCGATGTGCATGTCGGTCTCTGTAAAATCCAGAGCATCTCCATGTACTGTTGCGCTTCTTCCCAGATTGGAATTGCTGTGATGCAATGACCCGTACCAACGTACCCGTCAGGCACAACAGCAGTTCAACAAGTTACGCTTGACGACCATAGCGAGGTGGTCCCACCCCTTCCCATCCCGAACAGGACCGTGAAACACCTTAGCGCCGATGATAGTGGACGTACGTCTGTGAAAGTAGGACATTGTCAAGCTCTTACCCTAAAAACCCCGTAGCCAAAAGCTGCGGGGTTTTTTCTTTGTCAGCCAAGATAAGCCAACTCAAGTAGGTTAGCTTCTTTGAGCTGCTCTGGTGTTCCCTGGAATACTACATTGCCCGCACTGAGCAGATTGCTGCTATCAGACAAAGCCAGTGCCATATCTGCCATTTGATCAACAAGTAGAAGCGTCATACCTTCTTTGCGCAGCGCAGCGAGACGCACAAATAGCTCATCGACAATCGCTGGGGCGAGTCCCAGTGAGGGCTCATCCAGCAGCAAGACAACAGGACGTGCAGCTAAACCACGGGCTAGAGCCAGCATCTGCTGTTCGCCACCAGAAAGCAATCCCGCGCGTCTGGTTCTGATCGTTTTAAGCTTAGGAAATATAGAGTAAAGGTATTCAAGCTGTTCATCGCTCAAACCACCTCGTGCATAGGCGCCAATTTTTATATTGTCTTCTACAGATAATTCTATAAATACTTGCCGGCCTTCAGGAACCATGACTAGACCAAGTGCTGCAATCTGATGAGCCGGTAGATCCGTAATATCTCGTCCATCGAACGCGATAGATCCTGTGAATTTTTTATGTAAACCCGAGATCGAACGCATGAGTGTAGATTTACCCGCACCATTCGCGCCCAGGATACAGGCGGTTTGATTTCTCTTTAAGCTCAAATCAATGTTGTTGAGTACATCTGCAGCCCCATAGTTCGCACACACATTACTCACTACCAGAACATCTGTATGAGACGTCGCCAACTCATTGACCTGTTCAGTCATATTCAGGAAGAACTTTGATTCACCGTTGCCAAGATATGCCGCGCGCACACGCGCGTTGTGTTGAATCTCAACGGGGACACCTGAAGCAATGAGCTTGCCTTGATCTAATACGTGAATCTGATCAGAGATACTCATGACCAAGGCCATGTCGTGCTCAATAATGAATACGCCAACACCTTGCGCCGAGATATTTCTTAGTACAACACCCAGTTGGGATTTTTCTTCCGCAGATAATCCCGCAGCAGGTTCGTCCAGCATGATCATGCTGGGACGTGTCGCAAGCGCGCGTGCGATTTCTACGAGTCTGCGATCTACGTGTGCGAGTGAGTCTGCGCGAACGTTACCGTCACCTTGAAAACCCACGAAGCTTAAGAGCGCCGCACATAACTTGAGTGATTGTTCAGGAAGAGCGTGACCAATGAGTCGACCTTGTAACAGTCCAAAATATACGTTTTCGATAACAGACATATCACCAAACAGTTGTGACGTTTGATAAGTGCGGGCAATACCCGCACGTCCCACCTGAAAGCTGGGCAGTGCACTCAACTCTTTATGGTCAAGATAGACCGCACCCGTACTTGGCTGATAAAACCCAGTTACTAAATTTAAAAGTGTAGTTTTACCTGCTCCGTTAGGGCCAATCAAACTGGTAATCTGACCTGTATGCGCTTGCAGCGTAACATCCTGAAGTGCAACGTTACCGCCAAATACAACACCAAGTTTTTCAAGTTTTAGCAGCCCAGGTTTTGTGCTGCTAAACCAGGAGAGTGCGAGCGAAGGATCCGCATGGACTGTGGCAACTAATTTCTTGAAATAACGACGTGTCGCATGTCCAAGTGCGCCGGTCAAACCATTCGGTGCGACCAGCAGCACAATCAGCAGTAACCCACCAAAAAACATCAAACGATATTCAGCAAGAGAAGAAAGTGCCTCGGGCAGCAAGATCACCATGACCGCGCCGACCAAGGGACCCGCAGCTTGACCAATACCTCCAATCATCACCATTAACAAAAAGATGATCGACTGAAAAAATGGAAACGACTCAGGACTGATGAAACCGTTGAGTACGGCAAAGAGGCAGCCTGCCACACCTGTTAAGGCCGCT
The DNA here is from genome assembly GCA_947380655.1 of Alcaligenaceae bacterium. Lineage (GTDB taxonomy): Bacteria > Pseudomonadota > Gammaproteobacteria > Burkholderiales > Burkholderiaceae_B > Zwartia. The sequence continues at coordinate 2,422 of CANCRX010000067.1, forward strand.
GACAGCGCAAAAGCAATCACACGCACCAGCATCAGATTCGCGCCAATGGCGCTCGCGGCAATTTCTGCACCGCGTGTGGCGCGCATTACGACGCCCCATTTGCTTGAGGCGAACAAAGCGTAAGCAGGGATGAGCAACGCACTGATTACAACAGCCATGATGGCTATGCCAGAGCTATCCAACAGGTAACCAAACAAAGACGGTTGAGGAATACCCATCATCCCGTTCCAGCCACCGGTTACGTCTTTCCACTCTGCAATACCTTGTTCAACAAAATAGCCAAAGGCAATGGTGACCATTGCGAGGTAGGGGCCTTTGACACGCAAAGCTGGTAAAGACAGCGCTGCGCCAGCCAGACCAGAAACGATCGCTGCACAGAGCATCGATAATGGAAAGGGCATTCCAAATTTCATGGTGGCGATCGTACCCACATAGGCACCGATCGCATAAAACGCAGCGTGGCCAAGTGAGGTTTGCCCCACAAGACCCATCAAAATATTAAGACCTACACCAACAATGGCGGTGATCGCCACGGTGCCAATGACCAATACCTGATATTCATTCGTGAGGCCAACGGCGACACAGCCAATCAACAGCCAGGCCAGACCGGTCAGCCAGGAGATTTTAAGGGCGCTCATATCTTGTTCACGCCTTTGCGTCCAAATAAGCCGACAGGTCGGATGGCCAGCACCGCGATGGTGAGTGCGAAAGAAAACATCTGCGCATAGGTCGAGCCAAAGGCTGTGACGAGTATGGCTTCGGTGATCCCTAAAATAAGTCCACCAGCCATTACGCCCGCAGCACTATCGATGCCACCCAGTATGGCCGCAGCAAAAGCTTTGATGCCAAAGATGGTTCCCATCCCGGCTGAAACGGTATAGAGCGGTGCAATCAGGATGCCGGCGATACCGGCGAAGACCCCCGCTAGTGCGAAGGCCAGGCTAATCGTTTTTTCTGTATGAATCCCCATCAGCCTTGCCGCGGAGGGGTTCTGTGCGATGGCGAGAAGTGCTTTGCCAATTTTGGTGAACCGCATGACTAACGCTAAGCCTAGTGCTATTCCAAAACCAACAATGGGAATCAGAATTTGTAAAAAAGAAATACGTAAGCCGGCAAGATCAACACCCATTTGTAATAAGGGAGAGGACATGCCGCGCGGATCTTTACCAAAAGTAAAGAGAACGATATTTTCTAGAATCAGACCCAGTGCAACAGTGGCCATCAGCCACGCATCGGAGTGACGCTTGACGAACGGACGCACCGCCACAAGCTCAACTAGTCCGCTCCATAGTCCGCACATAATTAAGGCGAGTGGGATAGCAATCCAGGCTGACAACCCCGACTGGTTGACCATGCTAAACGTCAGCACTGCGCCCAGCATCAGGCAAGAGCCTTGTGCAAAATTGACTGTCCTCGAGATCGCATAGGTTGTATAAAACCCGAGGGCAGTCAGACCATACATGCTTCCGATCCCTGCGCCAGTAATTAGCGCAGAAATCAGCTCATTGAGACCCATGATCGTTATTTAACCGGAACGATCTTGCCGCCGTCATAACGAACCATGACGTAGTCAGTCGGTGAGAGTGCTTCGTGAGCAGTCGTTGCGAAGGGCTTTTCATATTTTTTGATCAGGCCCTGATAGCTCTCAAGTTGCTCGAGCGCTGCACGGATTGCTTCACCATCTGTGCATTTAGCTTTCTCGATCGCGAGTGCTAGCAAATTCATTGCATCGTAGGCGTTTGCGGTACCGACCGGCGCGATCACATCGGCAGGTGTTTTAACGCCGTAACGCTTGCTGAGTTCGCCAAATACCTTTTCTGAGACGGGTGTGGGCGCTGAAAAGAAACTATAGGTCTGGATGAAATGTACGTCCCCTGCTGTCGGGCCAACGAGCTCGTCAAAACGTCCACCAGAAATACCCCAGTGCGATACAACAGGCACGGTCCAGCCCATACGCTCACGTGATTTCATCATCTGGGCACCCGGTGCAGCGTTGGCGACCAGAATGATTGTGTCGGCACCGGCATTTTTGAGGCGACCCAGCTGCGGCGTCACATCCACATCGCTTTGCTCAAGCTTTTCTACGCCGGCAAGCGTGATCCCCGCGGCGGCTGCAGCGGCTTTGAGACCTTTTTCATTTGATTCGCCCCATGGGTTGTTAACCAAGACGAGGCCAGGTTTTTTAGCATTAAATTTTTTCATCGCGTATTCGATGAGCGCAATGTCGACGAGGTCGTCTTGCGCAGAAACACGGAATACGTAGTTAGGTGTGGCGCCATTTTTGGTAATGTTGGTGCCTGCAGCCCACACGCCTAAAAATGGTTTTTTATTCTGGTTAGCAATTGGCACGATCGCCAAAGATACAGGTGTATCGATGCCGCCAAACAAGGCTGCTACTTTTTCACTGGAGATTAATTCACGCGCAGCCGTCACGCCTTTTGGCGGGCTGGATTCGTCATCACGTTTGATCAGGACAAATTTCTTGCCACCTAACACGCCACCTTTGGCATTGATTTCATCAATCGCAATGGTCAGCCCACGAACAATAGACTCACCCGATTGGGCGGACTGGCCCGTCAGCGCCGCGACCAAACCAACTTTGATGTCTTGGCTGTAGCCAACGCTGGGGATCAATGCCGTTGCGAGCGCGGAGGCCGCGATACAAATACTCATGACACGTTTGTTGTTCATTGCATGTATTCCAATAAAAATTGTCGCAAAGAGGATTCGGTGAGCTAAGCAGATACGAACATCGGCATGGTTCTTGCATGAATAGATGCATCAGGGCAAGAGCCTTCAATCTTTTTGGTCAGTCTTCGCATATCTTGGAGTCCAATCGTGCCGCAGAATATTCCGCTTCTTGATCTTTCGCCGTTCTATCAAACGAGTCGTGACACGGAGGAATTTAAGCAATTGTTATGCCAGATTGACGAGGCACTCCGGACAACGGGCTTTCTGTGCATAAAAGGCACGCCAGTAAGCACCGAAATGGTGCGCCATGCCCAAAATACGGCCTTAGCGTTTTTTGATTTACCGCTTGAGGAGAAAAACCTCGTTAAAGCACTCAAACACGCCAACCGTGGCTATACAGGCTTAGCGGAGTTGGGACTGTCCTATGCCATGGATGCGGATGACTTAAAAAAAGACCGCCAATCGCCGCCAGACTTGTTTGAGCGCTATCGGATCGGTCCGGTCGAACAATTTGATCCGGCCGTAATGCAGTTATTCGCGAATGGCGCCTATGCACCAAATATCTGGCCTGATACACCGTCGTCTTTTGCGTCAGTTATGCAGGACTATTACCTTAAGATGAATCGCTTGTCCCAGGATTTGCTTGAATTATTCGCCCTCGTGCTTGGACTGCCTGAGCAATGGTTTGCTGATAAGGTGGATCGGAGCATGGCGTCGCTTGCGATCAATCACTACCCCGCTCAGCTCGAGCCGCCGCTGCCAGGTCAATTACGCGCAGGTCCCCATACGGATTACGGCACCGTCACCATTGTGGCGCCAACCGCCGCACCAGGTGGGTTACAGACACGCACTAAAGACGGGCAATGGGAAGATGTGCAGGTTGAACCTGGGACCTTTGTTGTCAATATCGGTGACATGATGGCGCAGTGGACCAATGACAAATGGGTCTCGACCGTTCACCGTGTGGTCAACCCCCAACTGGACTCAGGTTTGGCAGGCCGTCGTTTATCACTGGTCTTTTTTCATCAGCCCAATCCTGACGCGGTAATCGACTGTATTCCAACCTGTATTACCGAGAAGGCACCTAAAAAGTATGACGCGGTGATTGCAGGTGAATACATTTCGGCCAAAATTAACCGACATTTCAAAAGCTATCTCGCGGCTTGACCTAAAGAAGTGATCGGACGAGGAGGGTAAGCAGTCGTTTATGCCTGAAAGATTAGGTGGCATCCTAAGTTATTAAACAACTTTCTCTAGTGCTTGTGATAAAACGTATCTATAACAAAGATACTGGAGACAAGATGCAACGTCGCACCCACCCTGCATACATAAAAATCGCGCGCGTTAAGCGAAATCTACTGACTGCGCGTGTCGTAAGCGCGGCACTGGCCGCCCTCCTTACGATATTTTCCTTTTCAGCCACAACAATTGCCACCGCCCAAGAAACTTACCCGTCGCGCCCCATCACCATTGTTGTGCCGTCCCCTGCGGGAAACGTAAATGATGCAGTCGCACGATTGATCGGTCAGGAATTAACCAAAGTCTGGAATCAACCTATTGTCATTGAAAATAAAGCTGGGGCGGGTACGACAACGGGTACTAACTATGTAGCGCGCGGACCTAAAGATGGATATACCGTGTTGCTGACGTTTACTGCGCACGTGCAAAATCCTTCGCTATATTCTGCGTTGGGTTATGACCCGATAAAGGATTTTGAGCCTGTCAGTGAGGTTGCTGCATCGTCTGTGATTTTGGCCGTGTCACCGGACTACCCGTATAAAACCTTGCCAGAGATCGTCAAGCAAATAAAAGCTTCGTCCACCCCTGTGCCATACGGTTCTTACGGCAACGGCACCACGGGTCATTTAATGGGCGAGTTGTTTGTTCGCGAGGCGGGTCTAAATATGGATCATGTTGCCTATAAGGGTGGCGCACCACTCGCGACCGATCTGGCCGCAGGGCATGTGAAAATTGGTTTTATCGCAGTAGGCACTGCCATGCCATTGTTAAGCGCTAAAAAAATTATCCCGGTGGCGATCGCTGGCGAAAAGCGCTCAGATTTGATGCCTGAGGTTCCGACCTTTCTTGAGTTAGGCTACAAGGGCTTTGAGCCGGAGGCGTGGATGGGTTTGCTGTTTCCGGCAGGTGTGCCTAAAGAGCGTGTCGCAGCGTTGTCAAAAGAAGTTGCGCGCATCGTTCGTATTCCAGAGATCGACAAACGTATGCGTGAGCTCAATCTCGTTCCGATCGGCAATACCCCTGAGCAATTCGCCAAGGTGATTCAAGACGACTATCAAAAATGGGCCGCCATCATCAAGCAGGCAGGGATCAAGCTTGATTAATCACTATCAGGCGTTGTTATGCACGCACTACGGTGACTGGCGCGAACTTGAAGTCACGCAACTCGAACGCCTGTGCCTTAAGCCGGGAGAGGTCAGAATACGCGTGCGTCATGCTGGCGTTGGCTTTGCTGTCAGTCTGTTTGTTTCTGGGAAATATCAACGTAAACCGCCCTTGCCCTTTACGCCTGGAACCGAAGCAGCAGGAGAAATCTTGGAGCTTGGACCTGATGTGACGCATTTACGTGTTGGTCAGAGAGTGATGGCAGCTCTCGACTGGGGCGCCTTTGGCCAAGAGGTCGTGACGCAAGCTGATACCGTCTATGGATTACCAGACAACATTAATTTGGCAGATGCGGCAGCACTACCGATCACGTACGGTACGGTCTGGTCAAGTCTGGAGTGGGGGGCATCACTCAACTCTGGTGAAATTTTATTGGTGCATGGGGCCAGTGGTTCCCTTGGGATGGCTGCCGTGCAAATTGGACGCCTCATGGGTGCGACCGTCATTGCGACTGCAAGTACTGAGGCCAAGCGCGAGGCTGCGCTTAAAAATGGTGCGCATTACGCGTTAACAAGCGATGCGACGCATTTGGTGGAAGAAATAAAAAAGCTCTGCCCGCAGGGCGGTGTGGACGTTGTGTTTGATCCGGTGGGTGGTGATTTGTTTGATGCCTCGGTGCGTTGTTGTGCGCCGCAGTCACGCATGCTGGTGATTGGCTATGCAGGAGGGCGGATTCCTGAAATAAAAACAAATTTATTGTTGGTCAAAAATATTTCTTTGATTGGCTTTAATTATGGCTTGTACATTGGCTGGGGACGAACAGACGCGCGTAAAAAATTTGCTCCTCTGGTGCGTGCCATGATTGACAAATTACTGACAGCCTTGAGCCGAGAAGAAATGCCCTTGCCTTTGACGCAACGTTTTGCCTTCAGTGATTGGGAAAATGCGATTGATACGACCCTGTCACGCCGGGCAATTGGAAAAGTAATTCTGGACTTACCCTAAATGAATAATGAAGCGATGTTGAGCGGGCTGACCATTCTTGATATGAGTCAGGGGATTGCGGGGCCCTATTGCGGTTTGCTGCTTGGCCAGCAAGGTGCGCGTATCATAAAGATCGAGCCACCCACGGGTGACTGGAGTCGTCAGATGGGGCGCTCAACGAACGGACATACTGCGATTTCTATCGCCTATAACGCAGGTAAAGAAAGCGTTGTGCTTGATACGCGTACCCCCGCAGGACGCGAGGCTCTCATTGCACTGGCTCAACGCGCAGACGTCATTATTCAAAACTTCAGGCCGGGTGTGGCGGCTGGCATGGGTGTGGATTACGACGAGTTATCCAAAATTAATCCTAAACTCGTTTATGTTTCGATCACAGGTTATGGTGCGCAGGGTCCGATGGCTAAGTTGCCGGCACTTGATACGACAGTACAGGCTTTTTCGGGACTCATGCATACCAATCGCGATGCTGCAGGTCATCCCCGTAGGATAGGTTTTTTTCTGGTGGATCTTACGACCGGAATTTATGCTGCCCAAAATGCTGTCGCTGCACTATATCGAAGCGCCTTGACGGGAAAGGGCCGCCATGTCCATGTCTCGATGTTACAGACGGCGACTGCTCTGCAATCTTATGTCTTACTGGATGATGCGATGTTTCCGGATGCTGAGTCTGCTGTCTTTAATGCGCCAACCGGCATCTATGAAACCGCAGATGGAAAAATCTATGTCAGTATGCTCAACGACCCGATGTTCGGACGTTTATCCAATGCGCTAGGGTTTAACGATTGGATGCAAGATGAAACCTTGCAGCATAGTTCGGGGAGAATTAAGCGTGCTGCTGAGCTCAATGCCCGGGTCGCGCAAGCAATCAAACAAAATACTTCTGTGTATTGGAGTGAGCTTCTCACGCGCCATGATATTTTGTTCGGTGTATTGAATCACCCGCGCGAATTGCTTGGCCATCCTCAGGCGCAAAGTATTGGTCTATTTCAAGAGTTGATGCAGCCTGATGTGGCGAAGCTGCCTTGGCCGGTGATGCCTGGTCAGGAGCCGTCACAATTGCCGCCCGCCAACTCCCCTGCGCTGGGTGCGCATACAGAGCGTGTGCTCAAAGAGTTTGGGATACGGTAATTATTTTTTCTCTGATACAGGCGTAATAATCCCCGCCTTGACACTCTGCAGAAGCCGTTGAAAATCTGGCGAGTCGATGATGATCTGACCTGCCGCACTACGCAGGCGGTCAACCGCCTCCTCAGGTAAAACAAAAGAAGTGGGTTGCTGATTCAGATATTCGCGTTCGGTTTCATTTTTAAGCGCTGGAAATGAAACGTCGATGACGAATATTTCGGCGCTTGGACCGCGCACGGCTTCGGCTACTTTCGGATCTTTGTTCGCTTTGAGTGCCGCTGAGTTACGGATCAGCGTCATATTGTCCCATTGTGCTGACATGTCTTTCAGTTGTTCGACCGCTTCAAATGAAAAGTGATCTATTGGCGTGCCAGCGGCTTTAAGCAGGACGTTCAGCATTGAGGGCGGACTTTCTGATTTGTCCCAATTTAATTTTGGCGTGGATAGCGAATTAACGATAAAGACAATGATTCTCTTTGCATGATCAAGTGGCGTAGGAACGCCCGTGCCTGCGAGGGCTTGAATCATATCGAGTGACTCGAGCACCCCACGCATACCGATATTGTCTGAAACACCACCATCAACGAAATGTAAGTAAGGCCTGTTTTTACTATCACTGAAAGCCCTTTCGTTTTGCAAGGATCTTATCGCGCGAGCCGCTGGCCGTGTGGGATGCTCAATATCAGTGAATGGCAGCATCCATGCTGGAGTTTTATTGTCGCAGGTGCCGCCATAGTTATTAAATGTTAAGGGTGAAAGCACGACAGGCACCGCTGAAGAGGCGGCAGCGGCGCGTGACAAGCTCACTGCATTGATATCAGAGCAGATCTGATCAAAATAACGCTGGGTAAATTGAAACCGTGAGCCCGTCGAGATGTCCGTCGCAGAGGCCAGAATCATTGGGCCTTTATTGTGGTCAAGGTCTTTAAAGGTTGCGCCGTTAAAGAGAATGTCATCGTAAAGGGTCGCGGCCAACTCTGAACGTCCCCAGCCCTGCGACCACAAGTCACCCCAGTTGCGGGGACTAAAAAAACGAGCGATCAGTTCACCCTGAACATCACGTTTTAAAAACCGTTGTTCGTATTCCTTAAAAAGCTTGTCACCATACAGTCCATAGGCAAGTGCGGTAAAACTGCCACCCGATACACCGCTAATAATATCGACCTCATCAATCAGCCGGACAGTATTACCCTCCGGACCCTTGATTTCGGTTTTAGCGAGAAATTCCAGTACCCCGTATGAAAATGCTGCCGCACGCATGCCGCCACCTGAGAAGGCAAGGATGACTAAATTTTCATTGTTGACGCCTCGGGGGGCTCGGTTTTCGAACCGGTAGCCCTTCGTGTCGTCAGCGTGAGCAATGGGGGGGTTGACTGGGCGGGTGGCACAGCCTGCAAGCAATAAAACAAGCAATGCGAGCACAAGTCGAGAAAGACGATTCCAAATCAACATGTGCTGCATCCCTATTCAAATCAAAAATTAACGCGCAACCGCCTGGCCATCACGGCGGTGGTCAGAACCTGCAACATATGCATAAGGTGCCGCAGTGGTTTCCTGAGCTTCAAGACGGGCGATTAACTGCGCGCTGCCGAAATCCAGACTGTCTGGTGGCGTAACGGTTGGCGTGTGACCCATCGCGATCAGACCGTTGACGATCTCTGTGCTGACCGCATTTTCCAGCATCAGTTCGCCGATGTCGTTGATGCGCCAGCGTGGCGCATCTGAGCACGCCTGAGGATTGTGCTGTTCAACCACGCGACGCAATACCATTTGCATGTGGCCTTGCGCTTGCATGTTGCCACCCATCACACCAAACGCCATTTCTGCTTTGCCGTTGCGGGTCATGAATGCAGGGATGATGGTGTGCATGGGACGCTTGCCGCCACCGACCAGGTTTGGATGACCTGGTTTGAGTACAAAGCCTGAACCGCGGTTTTGTAAGGCAATGCCTGACTTGGGGACCACTACGCCTGAGCCGAAACCTTTGAAGTTCGACTGAATGAATGAAATCATCCGGCCTTCCGAGTCGGCTGCGCACAAGTAGACCGTACCGCCTGAGGGCGGCTGACCGGGATCGTACTGACCAGCTTTTTTCAAGTCGATGAGCTTGGCACGTTCTTTGGCATAAGCAGGGCTGAGCAGTGCCGAGACGCTGACTTTCATGTGAGCCGGATCGGATACATGTTCGTACAAATCTGCAAAGGCGACACGCATGGCTTCGATCTCGAGGTGCATGCGCTCGGGTGAACCAGGCTTTGTTTCGTTGTAGGGCAGCTGGTCAATGATGTTCAGCGCGAGCAGTGCGGTCAAGCCCTGACCGTTTGGTGGGATCTCGTGTACGGTGTAGCCACGGAAATCTGTCGAGATCGGTTCGACCCAGTCTGCCTGGTGTGCAGCGAGGTCGGCTTCGGTCATGGCTGCGCCATGCTCAGCGGCAAACGCTGCAATCATTTTGGCTAAGCGACCACGGTAGAACGACTCGCCATTTGTCAGGGCGATATCTTCAAGCGTATCGGCCTGGTCGGCGAATTTCCAGATCTCGCCTGCGGCAGGCGCGCGACCGTTTGGCATAAATGCTGAAAAGCCCGGGTAGTCTTTTAGCTCTTTCGCGGCCGCAGCCCACTGACGTGCAACGACAGGGCTGACGGGGAAGCCTTCGCGTGCGTGGCGGATCGCATCGGTGAACAAGTCAGCGAAAGGCAAGTTGCCGAATTTCTTTGATAGCGCAACCCACTGCGAAACCGCACCGGGCACCGTGACGGTTTCCCAGCCACGATCATCCATGACGGTTTTGCCTTTGAAGCGTTCGGGCGACCACGCCGCAGGAGCGCGTCCGGAAGCATTGAGGCCGTGCAGTTTGCTGCCGTCCCAGATCAGGGAGAAACCATCGCCGCCAATACCATTCATGGTGGGCTCAACCACGGTCAGCGTAATCGCTGCGGCGATCGCTGCGTCAATCGCATTGCCGCCGCGTGCAAAGACCGCTGCGCCAGCCTGCGCCGCGAGCGGCTGAGAAGTCGAAACGATATTGCGGCCCAGAACGGGTTGACGACCTGAAGGGTAGGGGAGCTGCCAGTTCATGAAATATGCTTTCCTGAAAAAGAATTTGAAGTTGAATTGTTCATATATTTAATGCCGCTATCATAGTCCGCAGCGAGCATCTGTGCATCTGTTCCTCTGTTAGTGAGGAGAGTGAAAGTAGCCGCTATTTAGTCCGGATCGGGGTCAAATAAGCGTCTTGACATTAAATATTATTTGGCATTTATGAATAATCTGTTAAAAAGGTTGTCATACCAAAAGCCTGACTCGATCAGGATGGAGACAAAAAATGAAGAGACGGGGTTTTACGCTCGGAGCGTTGCTAGCCACGCTTGGTGTTAAGTCAACCGCATCTGCCGCAGAACTTGAGTGGCCTCGCAGTCGCGTGACAATCATTGTCCCTTTCCCCGCTGGGGCAGCTACTGATATAACCGGTCGCATTGTTGCTGCCAAGCTTTCCCAGATGTGGGGCCAACCGGTTGTGATAGACAATCGAGGTGGAGGTAATGGAATCTCAGCCTCTGAGGCTGCGGCGCGCGCAAAGCCCGACGGACTGACGTTATTTTTGACCTCTGCCATGACGCAGGTGGTCAACCCTGCATTGTATGAAAAACTGCCATACGATCCGATCAAGGATTTTGAGCCGATCACGAGATTTGGCCGACTTCCTTTTGTTGTGCTGGTGCCTGCAAATTCACCGTTCAAGACGCTCGGCGAGCTAACCGCTTTATTAAAGAAGGAGCCTGGCAAACATAACTTTGGTGCTGGCTCTTTACCAGCGCGCGTTGCCTCAGAACTTTATAAAAAATTGGCAGATGTTGATGTGGTGTCCATTGCATATAAAAGTAACCCGCAGGCATTTCCGGATTTATTTTCTGGCCTGCTCACTTTTATGATCATCGATGTGGTCAATGCCAAACTCCAAATCGATAGTGGAAAAATGCGTGGGTTGGCAGTAAGCCTTGGGCAAAGAGAGGAACAGTTGCCTAAAGTGCCCTCGGCACCCGAAGCGGGATTACCAGGCTTTGAATTAATCACCTGGACAGGGTTTTATGCCCCACGGGGTACGCCAGAGCCTCTCATTAATAAAATTAATCGCGACATTGTGATTGCTTGTCGAGACCCTGGCGTATTACAAAGCTTTTCTAGTCTGGGGGGGCCACCGAAAACCACAACGCCTCAAGAGTTTAAGGAATTTACCTCCTCAGAAATGCAAAAGTGGGGAGAAATAATCCGTCAGTCGCAGATCAAACTTGATTAAGGAGTGTTCTGATGCAAGACACGCAAATCAGAGGTAATAACGGACCACGGTACCGCCATAAGCTTAGCGATAGCGCACCCTATGAAAATATTCGCGTTGAAAAACTTACGCCAATTATTGGCGCAGAGATTTTTGATATCGATTTGACTCGGCCGCTTTCACAAGCGCAGCAGTTAGAAGTTCATCGTGCGCTTGCGGAAAATCAGGTGATTTTTTTTCGTAATCAAAATATCAGTAAAGAGCAGCATCTGGCATTCGGCAGTCTGTTTGGTGATTTCCATATTCACCCTGCCGCACCGCACGTAGAGGGGCTGCCGGCGTTGATGAAAATCCATGCCGATGAGAACTCTATCCGTGCAAACGGCGAGGCTTGGCATACGGATGTTAGCTGCGATCAAGAGCCGCCGATGGGAAGTATCTTGCATATCCATACCTGTCCTCCCCATGGCGGTGACACTTTATTTGCAAGTATGTACGCTGCTTACGAGGCGCTGTCTGACAGGATGAAAAATTATTTGAATGGTATGACGGCGTACCATGATGGAGAGCCAGTCTACAGAGGCACGTACAAAAACCTGGGTGTCATTGATAAGCCAGAATATCCGCATGCGGAACATCCCGTGGTGCGAACACATCCTGTCACTGGGCGCCAAGCTTTGTATGTGAACAGAGGATTTACCAGCCACCTCATTGGGGTGCCCAAAGACGAAAGCACGGCTGTTTTAAAGTATCTGTTTGAACATATGGAAAATCCGTTGTTTCAATGCCGCTTTCGCTGGCAGCAGCATTCGATTGCTTTCTGGGACAACAGATGCGTGCAGCATAGGGCGATGTGGGATTACTGGCCCAATACCAGAAGCGGTCATCGGGTGACTGTCGCAGGTGACAAACCTTTTTATCGGCCGATCTGAATTCAAAGACGCCCATGAAAAACGGGTGTGGCTCATAAGAACCACACCCGTCCAGAGCATGTAATCAAACTAAAGTAAAACTAACTCCCGTATTAAGCAACCGAGTGAAGTGCAGCCTTAACAGTTGCAAACATCTCGTCGATCTGGGCATCAGTCACGATCAATGGTGGCGAGAAAGCCAGAATGTCACCAGTAAAGCGAACCATCACGCCTTTTTCAAAGCACTTGAGGAATACGTCATAAGCACGTGTGCCTGGCGCTCCATCGCGTGAATTGAGCTCAACTGCGCCCATCAATCCGAGGTTGCGGATATCTTTCACATGAGGCTCGCCGCGCAGCGCGTGGATGGCCGCCTGGAACTTTGGCGCCATCTGGTTTGCGCGCGCAAACAGGCCTTCGCGTTTATAGATGTCCTGCGCAGCGATGCATGCGGCAGCCGCGGTGGGGTGTGCGGAGTAGGTGTAGCCGTGGAACAGCTCAATCGCATTACCAGGGCCGGCGTTGACGATTGCGTCATGGACTTGACGGCTGGCGGCGACTGCAGACATCGGGATGGCTGCATTGTTGATCGCTTTTGCCATCGTTAGCAGATCAGGGGTTACGCCGAAGTATTCGCTGGCGGTTGCTGCACCCAGGCGACCAAAACCGGTAATGACTTCATCAAAAATCAACAGGATGCCGTGCTTGGTGCAAATGTCGCGCAAGCGTTGCAGGTAACCCTGTGGGGGAATCAGTACGCCCGTTGAGCCGGCGACGGGCTCAACGATCACAGCTGCGATGGTCGATGCATCGTGCAGAGCGACTAAGCGCTCGAGGTCATCGGCTAAATGTGCACCCCAGGCAGGCTGGCCCTGGCTATACGCCATGTTTTCAATGCTGTGGGT
>CANCRX010000068.1 GCA_947380655.1 Alcaligenaceae bacterium
GATGGATTGACCTACGGTTCATCAGGAGCAGGAACATCCCAGCACCTTTCCGGCCAACTTTTTCAGAGTTTGACCAATACCAAAATGCGGCAAATTATTTATAAAGGCGGATCGCAGGCAATGATTGATCTCGCTGGAGGTCAGCTTGATATGGTCTTTGAGACATACGCCGCTGCGCGCCCCATGATTGAAAGCAAAAAAGTGAAAGTGTTGGGAGTGACCTCAAGCAAAAGATTAGCCGAGCTTCCCGGCGTCCCGACGATAGCTGAAGCCGGTGTGCCTGGATTTGAAATGCAGTCATGGCAGGGAGTTTTCGCACCGGTTGGAGTCCCAGTGCAGATAGTTGAAAAACTTTCGAAAGACTTATCTGAAATTATCCATATTCCAGAAGTTCAGGAAAAGTTGCGCGCGATGGGCGTTGAGCCTGACGGACGTGGCTCAGCAAAGTTTGCCGAATTCCAGCGATCAGAAATTTCAAAATGGGAAAAAGTCGTTTCGGATGCAGGAATTATGGCTGAATAGACGTGGCTTTTATCATTTCCCATCGGATAAGTGAACTGTTGCCTGAAGTAGGGGATGTGCCTGTAATGATGGAATCAAACTATATTATCTGAAGAATCCCTTCAAAATCAGGTAGGACTTTAATGACGGATGTCGCGCTCAATGTATTGGGAACGGAGTTGGTTCCTTGTTCCTACGACCCTCTCACAGGGTATTTTCGGGATGGTTGTTGCCATACGGACATGCATGATCTCGGCAGTCATGTGGTGTGTGCCAAAGTAACAGATGAGTTTTTAGAGTTTTCGCGTAGCCGGGGTAATGACTTATCAACGCCGCGACCTGAGTATCGCTTTGCAGGATTGAAGGACGGCGATCGATGGTGCCTCTGCGCCTTGCGCTGGAGAGAAGCGCTTGCAGCGGGTGTCGCACCCAGTGTAGTCCTTGAGTGCACGCATGTGCGCGCATTGGAATTCGTCACGCTTGAGCAATTGCAAGCTTATGCTTTTAGCAGTTAGCGCTTGATACGATAAGTGCCAGAGGTCCGAATCATGATAGTTTGCTTTAATTAAATAATGTTTAAGCACTCTTTAATATGAAAATGGACAGTTAAAGAGAGCTTTAATACGAAATCGCCTCTAGGCAAAAAATACCAATCCCGAAGGGTTGGTATGTGCGGTATGGTGGTGGTGTAGTGACCGACCTATAAAGCTAGTCTCTGTGGAGGGTAGGGCGGCTAATGCCTCCTTGGAAGTCCCCGCTTTATTAGGGTCATCGCGAATGAGTATTTAACCCGTATAAAAAAATGTATTTTCTGGGCATGATAAGAAGTCATGTATAGAAAATCGAATTTTCTATATACGTTAAGCATATAATGTATAGAAAATCGAATTTTCTATACATTTTTTTGCATAAAACTTGCCTATGCCTCCGATCAGACCTCTTGAACAGTTAAATCCTTCGCGTTTTGAAACTTCCGCCATTCTTAAAAAGCTGGCCAGCAGCAGCCGCAAACTAGCAGAGCTAAAAGGTGTTGCGGCATCGATTCCCAACCAGGGCATTCTCATCAACACGCTAGGTCTTCAAGAGGCGAAAGACAGCTCTGAGATTGAAAACATTGTCACCACACATGACGAGTTGTTCAAGGACGATGTGTTGCCCGCGACCTTTACCAACTCAGCGGCCAAAGAAGTGCTGCGGTACCGGCAGGCTTTGCGTGTAGGGTTTGAGCAGGTGCGTGCCAGCAGTCTGCTCACCGCTCGCCACATCATCGAAATTCAGAGCGAGCTGGAGCGCAACAACGCCGGGTTTCGTAAGCTGCCCGGCACAGCTCTCAAAGATGGTGCCGGACAAACAATTTACACGCCTCCGCAAAACCCGGATGAAATTGTTGCACTAATGAGTGATCTTGAGCGATTTATCAACGAGCAGAGCCTCTTTGATGCAGATCCGTTGATAAAGATGGCGTTGATTCACCACCAGTTTGAGAGCATCCATCCGTTTTACGATGGCAATGGCCGCACTGGGCGTATTGTGAATGTGCTGTATCTGGTGAAGGAAGGTTTGCTAGATATTCCAGTGCTGTACCTCAGCAACCATATCGTGCGTACCAAGCCTGCTTACTATCGCCTTCTGCAAACCGTGCGCGAAGACGACACTTGGGAAGACTGGGTGCTCTACCTGTTGGAGGCTGTGGAGCAGACCGCTGGACAGACTATTGCAACAATCCATGCAATAAAGACAGCACTGTTTGATTACAAACAGCGCATTCGCTTTGGCTATAAGTTTTACAGTCAGGACCTTATAAACCACCTTTTTATGCACCCATACACCAAGATCGAGTTTGTGCAACGTGATTTGCAAGTGTCTCGTCTGACAGCGACTAAATACTTGGACGCATTAGCGGCTGGAGGATTTTTGCAAAAACAAAGGATTGGACGTGGAAACTATTATGTCAATCTGGCGTTGAGTGCGGTGCTGCAGGGTGAGTCAAAGCTCCTAACTGCGCATCCCCAATAAACCCAAACCAACGGCCAAAAAAATACCAACCCCGAAGGGTTGGTATGTGCGGTAATGGTGGAGCCGGGGGGAATTGAACCCCCGTCCGCGAGCCCTCTGCAGGCAGTTCTACATGTGTAGTCGATTTATTTTTTGTTTAACCTCGGACTTAGCCAACCGACAGGCCGGACCTTAGCGATTCACGTAGTTTTAAGAATTTACTGTGTGACCCAGCAAACGCCGATTCTTTGTAAATGACGCTGCTGTGGATTTCTCCACCTGACCCAAAGACAAATCAGTGCAGCGGCTCACCGCTTAAGCGGCCAGAGCGAAACGCTCGTCGTTGGCGTTTATAGTGTTTCCAGTGGATTTACGAGCGAACTGGTGCTCGACATGCCCTGCACTGTTTCGCGACCCCCGTCGAATCCGGATCGGCCCCAGTAGTTAGATTGTAGACGAACAATCTGTGTAGTCAGACCACAAAGATGTAAAAGAGTTCAATACTGCACACAATTGATTAACTTATACATTTGTTGAAACTAAGCCATTGTTTTTAATCGGCTTTATTGGAGCGGTTGGTACATCCAAGGGTAAGCGCTAATCAGACTTCATTGACTAAACATTTTCTTACAAATATATTGATTCACGCACTAAGAATTACCTGCGCGTCAGGATCAAGGTGCCAGTCGACAGACGAAAAGATAAACCAAAATAAGAAAGTGAGGAGCAAAAATGAATCAAAATTCAAAGACCCGTCGTCAACTGCTACAGGCGGGTTCCGTTGCAGGTGCGTTGGCGACGCTAGGTATGCCCGCGCTTGTCAAAGCGCAATCCGACAAGATTAAGATCGGGCATTTGACGCCTCTCACTGGTTTTCTAGGACCTCTGGGCGAGTATGGCACCATGGGTATCAAGTTGGCTGTCGATGAGGTCAACAAAGCGGGTGGCGTAAATGGTCGTCAGATCGAGTTAATTACAGAAGACTCCGTGAATCCAGCGACTGCTGCCAGTAAAGCACAGCGTATGCTGGAGCGTGACGGTGCAATTTGCCTGCTAGGTGAAATCAATTCCGCTTCAGGCTTGGCCATCAGTCAGGTCGCAGCACGTAACCAGAAAATTTTTATCAATACTGGTGGTAATTCGGACGAGTTGCGTGGCAAAAGCTGCAATAAGTTCATGTTCCACGTCGAGTGTGCCAACTCCATGTACGTGAACACGCTGGGTCGTGCGCTGCTGCAGCAAGGAATGGTCAAGGGAAAAAAATGGTATTTCCTGACGGCTGACTATGCGTTCGGTCATGACTTGACTCGCGTTGCACGGATCTTTTTAGAAAAGCAGGGCGGTATTGTTGCCGGCGAAGACAAAGTCCCAACCGACGCAACCGATTACTCAGCCTACCTGCTAAAAATCCGTCAGGCTAAACCTGATGTGGTGATCTCAAACCTGGCTGGTACACAAATCACCAGCTTCATGAAACAGTACTCCGAGTATGGCTTGCCATTTGCAGTGGCGGGCTTTGGCTTTGATACGGCGCTTGCCTGGGGCGCGGGTGCGGATAACTTTGTTGGTACCTGGCCTGTGCCATGGCACCATGATGTGGACACTCCAACGTCCAAAGCGTTTGTGGCTGAGTTTATGAAGCGTCATGGCAAACCACCAGAGAATCAGGCGTGGGGTGATTACACCGTGATGAAAATCATGGCTCAGGCAATGAACGAAGTGAAATCAACCGACTCCATGAAAGTCATCGAGTATCTGGAGAAGGGCGCGCAGTTCGATATCCTGAAAGGTCGCAAAGGTTATTTCCGTGACTGGGATCATCAGCTCATGCAGCAAATGTACACGCTGACCCCCAAGAAAAAAGGCGAAGCGCGCGACAAATGGGATTTCCTCAAGCTCGGCCCTGCTGTTCCAAACGACAACGAACCGCTCGACATCATTGCGCCGACTCGTCAGGAAAACAGCTGCAGTCTCTAACAAGACTGTGATTCTGTCAGCGATCGCGCTACAGGGTTAACACAGCTCATGAGTGTCTCCCCCGAAGCCCAAGGGTTTCGGGGACTGCTTTATCTTCATTGCAAGAGTTATCGTGGAAATTACATTTTTTCTTGAACAAGTCTTGAATGGCTTGTTGGTGGGTGGGTATTACCTGCTGATCGCACTTGGGCTATCTTTGATTTTTAGTCTGGGCGGCATTGTCAATCTGGCGCATGGTGCGTTCTATGCCCTGGGCGCTTACGGTGCCGTGGTACTAACAGATTACGTGGGCTTTAGCGGCGCTTTAGTCTTGTCGCCAGTCCTGGTAGGTTTACTTGGCGTAGTGTTTGAGCGTGTGCTGTTGCGTCGCTTCTATCAAAGTGACCCGATTCTCGGACTGCTGCTGACCTTTGGCTTGTCCATGGTCGCTGAACAAATCATTCGTATGGTGTGGGGTTCCACACCACTGCAATTCAGTATTCCTTCTGCCTTGAAAGGGCAGATCATGCTGGGTGATTTCATGTACTCGCGTTATCGCATGGTCATGTTAGGAATCGTGATCGCTGTCATGGTGGGTATCTGGTTGTTGCTTAATAAGACTGCCTTCGGTCGCGTAGTCAGAGCGGGTACGCAACGCCCCGATATGGTCGCTGTGCTTGGCATTAAGCTCACCTATTACATGACCGCGGTGGTTGTGCTGGGTGTCGGTCTTGCTGCTCTGGCGGGCGTACTGCTGGCGCCCCTTGCGGGTGTTCATCCAGCGATGGGTGCTGAGATCATGACCGCTGCGTTTGTCGTGGTGGTCATTGGTGGCCTGGGGAGTTTTTGGGGGGTTGTGCTTGCCGCGGTGCTGGTTGGTGTGGTGCGCGGTGTGACGACCTACTTTTATCCTCCTGCGTCCGAAGCTTCGATGTATGTGCTGATGATCCTTGTGTTGCTGTTGCGTCCCCGCGGTTTGCTGGGCGAGCGCGTTGAGAAGTTTGAATAAGAAGCCTGGCATGACAAACAAAAATAAATATCAACCCCTGATCCTGGCGCTGATCGGATTACTCATTTCTCCTTTCATCATGCAGGTGCTCGGCCTCACGCCTGGGACAGCGACCGATGTGGTGATTTTTGCGATTGCGGCACTGGGTCTGAATTTATTGGTCGGACACACTGGGCTCACTTCATTTGGTCACGGTGCATTTTTCGGAATTGGTGCGTATGCAGCCGCGCTTTCACAAAAATACTGGTTCGAAGGTCAGCTACTGCTGCCGATGGCCTTCACGATTATTTTTTCAGGTGTGCTCGCACTTTGTGTTGGCGCGTTGATTTTGCGGCGTCGAGGCGTTTATTTTTCACTTTTGACGCTAGCATTTTCAGCACTGACTTTCGCAATCGCGTTTCGCTGGACAAGCTTTACGGGTGGTGAAAATGGATTGGGTAATGTTGTTCGCCCCGCACTGGGCTTTCTCAAACTGGATCAACCGATCAATTATCTGATCGCAGTCAGTGTGGTCGGCTGGATCGCTCTTTACCTGGTCTGGCGTATTTTGCGCTCGCCCTTTGGTCATGTCATGGCTGCCATTCGCGAAAACGAGCAGCGTGCACAATTCCAGGGTTATGACACGCAACGTTATAAATTGCTGGTGTTTGCGATCTCAGGAACCTTAACCGGTATGGCCGGTGGCTTACTCGCCTTCCATTATCGTTTCGCCTCTGCCGATCCGACGTCCGTAGCTTTTTCTGGTGAGTTATTAGCCATCGTGGTGATTGGTGGCATGCATAGTTTGCTCGGTCCAGTATTGGGTGCATTCTTTTACATTCTGTTTAGAGAGTTCCTGTCGATCTGGACACCGAACTGGCTCTTTTATTTTGGCCTGATGTTTGTCGGCTTTATTGTGTTTTCACCGAATGGCCTCATCGGTGTCTGGAGTCAGATCCGCAAGCGATTCAAACCAGAGCTACAAACCGGTGCGGCCATGAGTGCACGGAAAATTTACGAGGGATTGCCATTTCCTTCATTCCTTCAACCCAAGGTCCGTGAAACAACGGCTCTGGAAGTCAGCCACATCGGTAAAAGTTTCGGTGGTGTCCACGCTGTGCGGGATTGCAGCCTGACGCTGCACTCAGGTATCCATGCGCTGATTGGACCGAACGGTTCTGGCAAGACAACCACCTTTAATTTGATTTCAGGAATGTTCGCAACGGATAAAGGAGCGATCAACCTGTATGGCGCACCGTTAGCTGGATTGTCTGCTGATCGAATCAGCATGTTGGGTTTAGCCCGATCCTTTCAAATCACGAATTTGTTCAAGGGTTTGAGTATTTACGAAAACTTGAGATTGTCTGTCCAGGCTCGTCATCCAGGCGCCTTCAATATCTGGCGTTCGATTGAGACTTACGAGGACGTCGATGCGCAGACTGCCGAGTTGGTCAAGTACCTGGGGCTTGAAGGTATCGAGCACTCTGAGGCGGTCAGCTTGTCGTATGGCGGTCAGCGTCTGGTTGATATGGGAATCGCTCTGGGATGTCATCCTAAAGTGTTGTTGCTCGATGAGCCCCTCGCGGGCTTGGCGGCAGCAGAGCGCGAGCGCATCTCAAATTTAATTCAGACGATCCAGCGTCATATCCCAGTACTGATTGTCGAACACGATCTCGATCGGGTACTTGGCTTTTCGCAGAACGTCACGGTGATGAACGACGGCAATGTACTGATGTCAGGCACTCCTGCTGAAGTACGTAGTGATAAGCGTGTGCAGGAAATTTATACCGGTACGGGAACGCCGGCAGTGATGGCACGGGATTTTAGTCAAAGCGAAGAGCAAGATGTATTGCTGGCGTTTGATCGGGTCAATAGTTTTTACGGTAAAAGCCACATCCTCAATGATGCTTCCTTGAACGTGCGTCGTGGTGAGATTGTTGCCTTGCTCGGTCGTAACGGTGCGGGCAAGTCGACACTACTCAAAGCGCTGACGGGGCTTGTGCGGCCAGCTGATGGCACGATTGTTTTTGATGGAAAAAACATTGCGGGGATGTCTGCTCCCGATATTGCACGTATCGGTATCGGCTACGTTCCGCAAGGCAGGGGCTTGTTTGCAGGCATGTCGGTACGCGATAACCTGGCGCTTGGACGGATGAATAGACTCAACCCTGCGGTGGGTGGGACCTATTGGACTGAGGAGAAAATTTTTGAATATTTTCCTCGTTTGAAAGAGCGTATGGATGTCGCGGCTGACTATCTGTCAGGCGGTGAGCAGCAGATGGTGGCTGTCGCACGTGCGTTGTCGGGCAATATCAAACTGCTGCTGTTGGATGAGCCTTTCGAAGGACTCGCTCCCGCTGTGGTCAACGAGTTGTTTACGGTGTTTGATAAATTACGCAACGAGGTATCGATACTGATTGTTGAACACAATCTGGATTTGGTACTCGCTCTGGCTGATCGGGTTTTTGCGCTCGAGCATGGAGCGGTATTCCATGAGGGACCGGCAAAAGAGTTACTCAATGATCTCGATTACCGTAAAAAAATTCTCTGGATGTAATGCTTTTGATCGCTGCGGGTTAAGTGCTTAAACTCAAGCACTTAACCAGAGTCGTTAACCTGCAAGCTGTTTAATCATGGGCCACATTTCTTGTGGTGAGTAGGCACAATGGTCGGCTTGCCACGTTTCAACAGGATGATCGGGGCCGCAGTATCCATAGGCTGCCGCGATCGATGGCATACCTGCTGCGCGGGCAGCCTGAATATCCCGGATATCATCGCCGACATACATGCAACGATCGGTTCCAAAGCCAGCAATCTGTGCTGCGTGTAGTAAGGGCAGGGGATGTGGCTTTGCATGTGCGGTTGTATCGCCGCAGACAAGCGCCGCACAGTCCTCAGACAAACCGAGCGCCTGGACAAGCGGTGAAGCCAGATAGGTAACTTTATTTGTCACAATTCCCCATCTCATTCCTGCACTTTTGATTTGAGCGAGTAACTCAGGCACGCCGTCAAATAGCTTTGTATCGACGTTCATCGCTGCTTCGTAGTCTTTTAAAAACTGAATACGTGACGCTTCATATTCGGGATGATCAGTGCCCATATCGAGTGCACAGCGCAATAAGCCACGTGCACCGGCAGAGGAAAAAGGACGCAATACCTCAACGGGTAGTGGTTCAAGACCGCGACGGGTGCGCTGTTTATTTGCAGCGGCTGCAAGGTCGGGTGCTGTATCAGCAAGCGTGCCATCGAAATCAAACAAAACAAGAGTGGTCATTTGCGTGTGGCCATCAGGTAATTGACGCTGGTATCTTGACCCAGCGAGTAGTGTTCAGTCAGCGGGTTGTAGCGCATGCCCAGCATCTGGTGTGGTTCAAGACCTGCACCACGCGCCGAGGCAGCTAATTCACTCGGGCGAATAAAACTTTTCCAGCTGTGTGTGCCACGAGGCAGGAGTCGCAAAATATATTCAGCACCGATAATCGCAAATAAAAATGATTTCGGGTTGCGGTTCAGCGTTGAGAAAAATACCCAACCACCAGGTTTGACCATGGTGGAGCATGCACGAATGATGGAACCGGGGTCAGGTACGTGCTCCAGCATTTCCATGCAGGTCACAATATCAAACTGACCTGGCTGCTCAAGCGCCATATCCTCAGCACTAATATTGCGATATGTAACGGGGACGCCTGATTCAAGTCCATGCAACTTTGCCACTTTGAGTGATTTTTCTGCCAGATCAATGCCTGTGACATTCGCACCTCCTGCCGCCATGCTCTCAGCAAGAATACCTCCACCGCAGCCAATATCAATGATGGTTTTGCCTTCCAGCCCACCGACTAGATTTTTGATCCAGTTCAGTCGGAGAGGATTGATAGCGTGCAGCGGTTTGAATTCACTTTTAGGGTCCCACCAACGGGCGGCGAGCGCACTGAATTTATCAAGCTCGGCCTGATCGACATTGCCTGTAAGAGGGGGCTTGGTGTTGATCGTCATGATGAAAGACCTGGTAATAAAAGTTCAGAGTATAAAAAAAGGCCCCGCAAGCGAGGCCTTTTTAGTCGAAGTGAAAACCGCCGAAGCGGTTATCACGATCGAGAGCGAAGAATTACTTCTTGCTACCGATGATTTCGACTTCTACGCGACGGTTCTTGGCGCGACCGGCAGCTGTTTTGTTGTCAGCAACTGGGTTCGATTTGCCTTTACCTTCCGTAGTGATACGGTTAGGATCCATGCCTTTCGAAACCAAGTAGGCCTTAACTGCAGCAGCACGACGCTGTGAAAGCTTGATGTTGTAATCAACCGAACCGATTGCATCGGTATAACCGACAGCAATGATGGTCTCGAGCTTGATAGCTTGTGACTGGGTCACAACCTGGTCAAGCAGCTTTTTACCTTCGGGTTTGACGATTGCTTTGTCAAAGTCGAACAAGGCTTCGGCTTTAATCGAAATCTTGTCAGCCATTGGGTTAGCAGAAGCTGGTTTAGCAACGCCATCACAACCAGCAGCGCCGGTTGCAGGTGTCCAGAAGGCATCGCGCCAGCATAATTCGTTGGTGCCGTTCTTCCAAACAAGCTCATTTGAGCCGTTCTTCCAATTGTCTACCGTTTGCGCGGAAGCGACGCCAGTTGCTGTGAATGCAGCAAAGGCGAGTGCCAGAGCGAATTTGGAGGGTTTGTTCATGTTTCTCCTCGTTTGAGCTTGAAGCTGGATAAGTGACTAGCAGCGAACCCCCGCCGCAAATAAATAAATCAGGAAACGGGGCCAGTATAGCAACGCTAAGAGCAGGTTCAAAGTAATTACACACTGGGTTTCCTGCGTGCTGATTGGAATCTTAAGGCATTTGATGAGCTTTGTTGACTGTTCTGTGCGCGGGAGGGCTTTCATAGTCGTATTTCTACGTTTAGAAGCCATTTGTTGTTGGTTTTTGGCAACAAAGCGGGCAATTTGAAGGGGGGAGTGTGGTTTTTATGTCGCACCTGGGTTGGTAGGATTTTGTAAATACCCTCGAAATTAATTCAAAAATAGTGCGTGGTTGTGATGAAACCTTAAAAAGTTCATTCCTTTCATTCAATTGATCCTCCATCAGGGGTGCTGAACGTTTTATTGGGCACTTGAACTGTATATAAGCAGTGGTATCCCTAGCGGTTGAAAAGTAGGGGTGGGGGCGGTGTAGAATCCAAGGTTAATCTTTATGCCCCAATCTTGGGCTTTCAACCGCTGTCATTAGTCTAGAAAATATGGATTCCTTCGCCAAGGAAACGCTTCCGATCTCACTGGAAGAAGAAATGCGCCGTAGTTATCTCGATTACGCAATGAGCGTAATCGTCGGGCGCGCCCTCCCGGATGTCCGGGACGGACTCAAGCCTGTGCATCGCCGCGTATTGTTCGCGATGCATGAGCTGAATAATGATTGGAACCGTGCCTATAAAAAGTCTGCGCGTATCGTCGGTGACGTGATTGGTAAATATCACCCGCACGGCGATCAGGCGGTCTATGACACGATTGTTCGTATGGCACAGGATTTCTCCTTGCGCTATATGTTGGTGGATGGTCAGGGTAACTTTGGTTCGATCGACGGTGATAACGCCGCTGCGATGCGATACACCGAAATACGTCTGGCCAAAATCGCACATGAGTTACTTGCTGACATCGATCAGGAAACTGTCGACTTCGGGCCGAACTATGACGGCAGCGAAAATGAACCGCTCTTGTTGCCTTCACGCCTGCCTAATCTTCTGGTCAACGGCAGCTCGGGCATTGCGGTGGGTATGGCGACCAACATCCCTCCACACAATCTGTCCGAGGTTGTAGATGGTTGCCTGTACTGCTTGCGCAATCCGGAGTGCACGATTGATGAACTGATCGAGATCATCCCTGCGCCGGACTTTCCGACCGGCGGCATCATCTATGGCATCGTTGGTGTGCGCGAAGGCTATCGTACGGGTCGTGGTCGAGTGATCATGCGCGCCAAGACCCATTTCGAAGACATCAAGGGTAGTGCGAATCGTCAGGCGATTGTGGTGGATGCGCTGCCTTACCAGGTCAACAAAAAGACCTTGCAAGAGCGTATCGCTGAACTGGTCAACGAAAAGAAAGTAGAAGGTATTTCCGATATCCGCGATGAGTCCGATAAGGACGGTATGCGTCTGGTCATCGAGCTCAAACGCGGTGAAGTGCCTGAGGTTGTTTTAAATAACCTCTACAAATACACGCAGTTGCAGGACACCTTTGGTATGAACCTGGTGGCCTTGGTCGATGGTCAGCCTCGCCTGCTTAATCTTAAGCAGATGGTTGAGTATTTTCTGCAGCATCGTCGCGAAGTCGTTACGCGTCGCACCGTATTCCAGTTACGTAAAGCGCGCGAGCGTGGTCACGTGCTGGAGGGTCTCGCGGTTGCTTTGGCGAATATTGATGAATTCATTCGTATCATTAAGGCCGCGCCTACACCTCCTGTAGCGCGTCAGGATTTGATGGATAAAACCTGGGACTCTTCGTTGGTGCGCGAGATGCTCTCTCGTGCCGATACGGAGGCCGTAGGTGGTCGTGCTGCGTACCGTCCGGATAATTTGCCTGAAAGCTATGGTTTGCAAAATGACGGTTTATATCGTTTGAGCGAGACGCAGGCGCAAGAAATTCTGAATATGCGTCTGCAACGCTTGACAGGTCTTGAGCAAGACAAAATTGTCGGCGAATACAAATCAGTGATGGATACGATTTCTGATCTGCTTGATATCCTCTCACGTCCTGAACGTATTACCGTCATCATCAGTGATGAACTGCAAGCGATCAAGACAGAGTTCGGTACCAATGCAAAAGACAGCCGTCGTTCAGACATTGAACTCAATGCCACAGAGCTCGATACCGAAGACCTGATTACACCTGCCGATATGGTTGTGACCTTGTCCGCTGGTGGCTACATCAAGAGTCAGCCACTTTCCGAGTACCGCGCGCAGCGCCGTGGTGGCCGAGGCAAGCAGGCCGCAGCAACGAAAGATGACGACTGGATCGATCAGTTGTTTACTGCGAATACCCACGACTATCTGTTGTGCTTCTCCGATCGTGGTCGCGTCTACTGGCTCAAGGTCTGGGAAGTTCCACAAGGTACGAGGACGTCGCGTGGCAAGCCTATCGTCAATATGTTCCCCTTGATCGATGGCGAGAAAATTACAGTGGTTCTGCCAATCAAGGAGTTCAGTGATTCGCAGACTGTATTTATGGCCACATCGCGCGGCACAGTCAAAAAGACGCTCCTCTCAGACTTCTCTAATCCACGCAAGGCAGGCATTATTGCTGTCGATCTGGATGAGGGGGATTTCCTGATTGGTGCTGAGTTGACCGATGGTAAGCATGACGTCATGTTGTTCTCGGACTCTGGTAAGGCTGTACGCTTTGATGAAAATGATGTGCGTCCGATGGGTCGTAATGCCCGCGGTGTGCGCGGCATGATGCTCGAAGATGGGCAGTCTGTTATTGCGATGCTGGTATCAGGTGATGAAACACAAACCGTGTTGACTGCTACACAAAATGGTTTTGGTAAACGCACCCCGATTGGTGAATACACCCGTCATGGTCGTGGCACCAAAGGCATGATCGCCATTCAGACTTCGGCGCGTAACGGTAAGGTCGTTGGCGCTGTGTTGGCCAATGCGACAGACGAAATCATGTTGATTACAACAGGTGGTGTATTGGTCCGTACCCGTGTCGCGGAGATCCGTGAAATGGGTCGTGCGACACAAGGCGTCACACTGATTAACGTCGATGATGGCAGTATGCTGTCGGGTGTGCGTCGCGTGGTTGAAAGTGATGTGGATGATGAGGCTGTTGATGAGGTGACCGATGTGGTTGCTCAATCCGATGTGGTGATTGACTCACCCTCTGAGGCCGCACCTGATGCGACACCTGGTTCAACAGACGAGGCCGGTTCGGAGTCTTAATATGGCGGTACGTCCCTGGAACTTTTCCCCTGGACCTTCGGCCATTCCTGAGTCGGTCTTGCAACAGGCTGCTGCTGAAATGCTGGATTGGCATGGCAGCGGCATGTCTGTGATGGAAATGAGTCATCGCGGTCGCGAGTTCACGCAGATCTGCAGCGAAGCCGAAGCGGACCTGCGGGAGTTGCTTGGCGTGTCTCAAGACTATGCTGTGCTCTTTATGCAAGGTGGCGCGAGCGCTGAAAATGCGATTGTTCCTTTGAACTTGTTGGGACGGACTCCCAGTCACAAGGCGGATTTTGTCTTGACTGGCATTTGGTCTGTGAAGTCTCAAAAAGAATGCGAGCGTTACGGTGACGCTCAGATCGCTGCAAGCAGCGGTTTAGCCACGAGCATTGATGGCCATCATCAGGCGCCTTACACCTGGGTGCCACCCACGCAGTCATGGAACGTCCGAAAAGACGCGTCATATCTGCACCTGTGCAGCAATGAAACCATAGGCGGTGTGGAAACGATGGATTGGCCGGATATGGCCGATCTGGGGGCGCCTGGCGTGCCTCTGGTGGTGGATGCTTCTTCGCATTTTTTGTCACGTCCGATGGATGTGCAAAAGACCGGTATGATTTTTGCAGGCGCGCAAAAAAACGCAGGCCCTGCAGGTGTCACGATTGTGATTGTCAGACGTGATCTGATTGGTCACGCCTTGCCTATTTGTCCTTCTGCTTTTGATTATGAAAAAGTAGCTGCTGAACACTCGATGTTCAATACGCCTCCAACCTATGCGATTTATATTGCCGGGTTGGTATTTAAATGGCTCAAACAACAAGGCGGCTTGGCCGCAATCGAAAAGCTCAATATCGCAAAGGCCCAGGCACTCTATGGGTATTTCGATCAAAGTGATTTTTATACATTACCCGTCGAACGTTCAGCGCGGTCGCGCATGAATGTGCCTTTTTTTCTGGCGGATGCCTCCCTGGATGCGCAGTTTCTCCAGGGCGCTGCAGCGCATAGCCTGATGCAACTCAAAGGTCATAAGAGCGTAGGCGGGATGCGTGCTTCTATTTACAACGCCATGCCGCTCGAGGGCGTGATGGCATTGATCGATTTTCTCAAGGATTTCGAACGTTCTCATGGATGAGTCATTTCAATCCCAGTTATTGCCCTTGCGCGAACGCATCGATCAGATTGATGCGGAGATTCTCGATCTGCTGAATCAGCGCGCGCGTACCGCGCAGCAGGTGGGTGATCTTAAGCATGCCTACCATGCTGAAGGTCCTGTGTTGCGTCCCGAGCGTGAGGCGCAGGTCATTCGTCAATTACAAAATAAAAATCGCGGCCCCTTTCCTGCGGACGGTGTGGCTGCAGTCTGGACCGAGGTGATGTCGGCCTGTAGAGGCTTGGAGCAAGCGCTCGCTGTTGCTTACCTGGGACCTGCAGGTTCATTTTCTGAACAAGCCGCGTTTGAACACTTTGGTCACTCCGTTACGGGGGTTCCCTGTGCCTCGTTTGATGAAGTGTTTCGCGCCGTTGAAGCGGGCGCGGCCAACGTTGGCATGGTGCCTGTAGAGAACTCCACTGAAGGTGCAGTGAACCGCAGTCTTGATCTGCTGTTGGGGTCGTCCGTGCGTATTCTTGGTGAGAGATCGTTACTCATCAGGCACTGTCTGCTTGCCAAAGATCCAACGCTTGCGGGCGTGACGCGAATCATGGCTCACCCTCAGGCGCTGGCACAGTGCCAGAGCTGGCTCAATCGCAATTACCCTGGTTTGCCGCGTGAACCTGTATCGAGTAATTCTGAAGCGGCGCGTATCGCGTCCACAGACCCGACTGTTGCTGCGATCGCAAGTGAAGCTGCGGCCAACGCCTGGGGCCTGAGTATCGTGGCTCAGGGTATTCAGGATGATGCGCAAAATCGCACCCGTTTCCTGGCGATCGGTCAAATGGATACGCTGCCTAGTGGTCGTGACAAAACTAGTCTGATTCTTGCGGTGCCCAATCGCGCAGGCGCGATGTATCAGATGCTCTCGCCTCTGAATGAAAATGGTGTGTCGATGACGCGTTTTGAATCGCGCCCCGCTCGCACGGGGCAGTGGGAATATTATTTCTACGTGGATATTGAGGGTCATCGCCAGGATGCCGCTGTCAAAAAGGCTTTGGATACACTTGAACAGCAATGTGCTTTTTTCAAAGTGCTTGGCTCCTATCC
>CANCRX010000069.1 GCA_947380655.1 Alcaligenaceae bacterium
CTCGGGCCAAGGCTTGTATGAGCCAAGTCACGGCTCTGCCCCGGATATCGCTGGTCAGGGCATTGCTAACCCTTTAGCTACGATTTTGTCAGCCGCCATGATGCTGCGCTATTCGCTCAACCACGCAGCGCAGGCAGACCGGATTGAGAAAGCAGTCCAGAAAGTGCTGCAACAGGGCCTGCGTACGAGTGATATTTATGAACCAGGTACGACTAAGGTCGGTACCGCTGCGATGGGTGATGCAGTACTGAAGGCCTTAGCCGCTTAATACGCGGGCGAATACTCACAAAGCGGTTAAAATAAATATTAATAATTTATTTGTAAGCTGCTTGTAAGTGCTCGTTAATTATAGAAATTTTGGTGTTGAGATGAAACAATCTGTTGGTTTGGTAGGCTGGCGAGGGATGGTCGGTTCGGTGCTCATGCAACGCATGCGCGACGAGGGCGATTTTGCGCTGATTAATCCGGTATTTTTTTCCACCAGTAATGCGGGTGGTCAGGCTCCGGAGTGGGCAGGTTCGACAGCGTTGCAAAATGCTTTTGATATCGATGCGCTTAAAAAACTGCCAATCATCGTGACAGCTCAGGGCGGCGACTACACCTCAGAGGTCTATCCAAAACTACGCGCAGCTGGCTGGACCGGTATGTGGATCGATGCCGCCTCAACGCTGCGCATGAAAGACGATGCCATCATCGTGCTCGACCCGGTTAATCGTCCTGTGATTGACGCGGCACTCAAGCGTGGTGTGCGTAACTTTATTGGTGGTAATTGCACAGTCAGTTGCATGCTGATTGGTTTGTCGGGATTATTCAATCAGGATCTGGTTGAGTGGATGACCAGCATGACCTATCAGGCTGCTTCGGGTGGTGGTGCGCAGCACATGCGCGAATTACTCAACCAGTTTGGTTTGATTAATGCTGCTGTGAAATCAAAACTCGATGATCCTGCCTCAGCTATTTTAGAAATCGATCGTGGCGTACTGGCTATCCAGCAGGGTGGTGCGCTGCCGACAGAGCAGTTCGGTATTCCTCTTGCAGGCAATCTGATTCCCTGGATCGATAAAGACCTCGGTAACGGAATGTCTCGCGAGGAATGGAAAGGCGAAGCTGAAACCAACAAAATTCTTGGTCGTGGCGAGGCCTTTGGTACGACTCCCACACCGATTGACGGTTTGTGTGTCCGTATCGGTGCGATGCGTTGCCACAGTCAGGCCTTGACGATCAAACTCAAGCGCGATGTGCCGCTGGATGAGATCAACGATATCGTTGCGCAAGGCACTGCCTGGTCTAAAGTCGTTCCAAATAACAAAGAAGACACGCTCAAGCATCTGTCGCCAGTTTCAGTGACCGGAACGCTGGATATTCCAGTAGGTCGTATGCGCAAGCTCTCAATGGGCTCGGACTACCTTGGTGCCTTTACCGTTGGCGATCAGCTGCTGTGGGGTGCTGCCGAGCCCTTACGTCGTATGTTGCGTATTGCCTTGGGTGAACTGTAATTAATATTCTGTCAAAGGTTGCATGTGATGCGTAGAGAGTTCAATTTGATCAGTAAACGTGCCTTTCAACACGCAGCCAATTTGACGGTTATTGTTCTTCCCTTAGTATTTGCGGACTCTGCGCTGGCAGCTAAAGCTGGGCATGGTCGCGTGACCTCTGCTCCTGGTCAGGCATTGCAGATTAGTTTGCCTTTGCTCGAGCTTAATGCTCAGGATCAGCAGGTTCTGCAGGTGAAAGTTGCGGCGGCTGACCTATGGGCGCAAGCAGGGCTCACACCGCCTGTCGCACTGGAGAGTTTGTCAGTTGCTCTAAAGCCTGGTCAGACTGCAGACTCACGTGAGTTGGTGATTTCTTCTAATCAAAAAGCTTCACGCTCGCCTGTTGATGTTTTGCTCGAGGTGACGACGGCGACCGGCGCGTTGAAAATCCAGTCAAGTTATCTGGTTTTATTACCGACTGACGTAACGAGTGCTGGTCAATCTGTTTCTCTGTCTTCGCTGCGAGTGTCTTCAGGCGATACACTGTTTGGTATTGCACAGCGCCATGCGGTTGCGGGTGCGGATATGTATCAAATGTTGTTAGCTATTTATGAGGCGAATCCTAAAGCCTTTATCGCAGGCAATATGAATTTGCTTCGTGCAGGCGTTGATCTGATGATCCCTGATGCGGATACGATCAGGTCGATTGATCCTGCCAGAGCCCGCAGCACCTATCAAAAACATCTTGCTGCTTTCAATCAGCGTCGTGGTTTGGCTTCGGGTCAGACCACACCTCTCGCAGCCGGTAGTGCCGCACAAACAGGGTCGGTTACTCCCGCAGCGCCTCAGTCCTCTGAGTCTGCCAAGACAGATCATTTGCGCTTGAGTGCAACGAGTGCTGCCGATCAGCGCGCGGATGCAAAGGTCTCTGCAGCAAAAGAAATTGAAGAGTTACAGTCACGTATTCAAGCTCTTCAAAAAAACGTACAGCAATTAAAAGAATCTATCTCTGATGAGTCTTCTTCGAGTAGCAGTTCTGTTGGCGCGACGGGCGCTGCATCCAATGCGACGACAACAGCCGCAGCGCAGTCTGTAACACCGAAAACCTCAGATCCTAAACAGGACGCGAGTGCAATGCCTGCGGCGACTAAGGATGAGGTAAGCGGTGTGACAGCTGCGATCAATGATTTGTCTGCTTTATTGGCAAAAAATATTCTAATTACTCTCACTGCAGTGATTGCTTTATGTGCTTTAGTGATCGCCTGGATACTGCGTCGAGCTGGAGCGCGTCGCGATGAGCAAACAGATGATCACGACTCAGGTATGCCGCTCAGTCCAGCTGCGCAATCTGCATTTGATCAAAAACTTCACTCAATTAGTCTTGACTTGGATAGTGATCCAGCTCCCTTAAAAAAAACTGATCCTTCGGTTCATCACTCCAGCTGATGGCACGTATCGCGTTAGGCGTTTCTTACGACGGGAGTCCGTGGCAAGGCTGGCAAACTCAGCCTCATGCCCAGACGGTGCAAGACGCTCTCGAAACCGCGATTACAAAATTTCTAACTGTTCCTGTTCAGACTGTTTGCGCAGGCCGAACGGATACGGGTGTCCATGGCTTAGGGCAGGTGGTTCATCTGGATACGCAGATTGAACGTACTGAGCAATCCTGGGTGCGGGGTGTCAATGCGCACTTACCTGCGTCAATTTCAATTCAGTGGGCGCAAAGGGTCAGTGATGATTTTCATGCCCGATTTAGTGCGACTGAACGTACCTATACCTACGTCATTCTCAATGCTTCCGTTCGTCAACCTTTTTGGCAAGGGCGAGCAGGCTGGGTCTTTCAGTCCTTGGATCTTGAGTCTATGATTTTAGCCGCGCAGTCCTTGCTGGGTGAACACGATTTCAGCAGTTTCAGATCTTCACAGTGTCAGGCTAAATCTCCGGTCAGAACGATGCATGCATTGCGCTTGATTAAAAAGGGTGATCTGATTTACGTCACCCTGCGTGCAAATGCTTTTTTGCACCATATGGTGAGAAATATCCTGGGTGCCTGTATTCAGATCGGACAGGGCCGTCAACCCGTGTCATACATGGCGCATTTGCTCAAGGTATGCGACCGTACCCAAGGTGCCCCGACATTTTCTCCTGACGGTTTGTACTTAACCTCTGTTAAATATCCTGGTTTTGTATTCCCTGTCGTTTCAAATTCCTTTTTTAACTTAGACTGATTGAAGATTTTCATTAATCAACCTGAGTACGAAGATATGTTAAAAAATCCCTGTGATCATACCTACTCCTTCTAACTTCCCTGATATGAATGCACCCAGCCGTACCCGTATAAAAATCTGTGGCTTTACGCGAGCAGAGGACATTAGCTCTGCCTTGAGTCTGGGTGTGGACGCCTTAGGTTTTGTTTTTTATCCTCCCAGCAAACGATATGTCAGTCCTGTGCAGGCAGGCGAGTTGTGTGCAAATATCCCGGCCTTTGTGAGTACGGTCGCTTTGTTTGTGAATGCCTCCCGGGCAGACGTTCAGGCGGTGATAGATGCCATGAGACCTACCTTCCTCCAGTTTCACGGTGAAGAGTCGCCCGAGGAGTGTGCCTCCTATGGCTTGCCTTATTTGAGAGCTTTCCGGGTAGGCGCTCCAGGTCAGGACACTGCGGAGGGTTTGGCCTTGTTCTGCGCCCAGTTTGATCAGGCTGCCGGTTGGATTTTTGATAGTTATACGGCAGCCTACGGGGGGAGTGGACAGACCTTTGATTACTCTCTGTTATCCGGACTGGCTGCTTTGGGTGACCGTGTTCGGCCAATCGTCGTGTCGGGCGGCTTAAAACAGGATACGGTTGTCCAGTCTATCCACACCTTGCAGCCTTGGGCGGTGGATGTCAGTAGCGGGGTAGAGGATGCTCCAGGGATCAAATCTGCACAGAAAATGCACGCTTTTGTCTCAACTGTTAATTCAGCGTGAACACTGTTTTGACAGCGGGGTATAAAACCCTATATACTTTCGTTCTTTGCAGGCGGTTAGCTCAGCTGGTTAGAGCGCCACGTTGACATCGTGGAGGTCGTTGGTTCGATTCCAATACCGCCTACCAAAACTAATAATTCAGTACTAAATCAAGCCCCTTCGATTCATTCGATTTGGGGCTTTTTTTCGTCTTGTCTGTTCGCGCATTGAGACCAATCCTATATGACGGATAACTGACATTGCCTCGAAAGCGAAGCTGCAACTCAATTTTGTATAGATATTTTTAACTGATTCAACAGTGTTGTAACTTTTTGTCGGTGCGCTAAAAAATATTCCGCAGCTTGAGCTGAAGTGCTCGTTTCTTGCTCAATCCCAATTTTTAATAAGCGATCTTGTAGTGCTGGTTGTTTCATCATTTGAGTAATCTCTGAATTCAGCAATTCAATGATTTTTATTGGCGTCTCTGGTGGTGCGAGCAACATAAACCAGGGCGTCAGCCCTTCAATTTCAGGCGTCACACCGACTTCTTTGCCGGTTGGAACGTCAGGTCTTGCAGGGTAACGCTTGGGCTCTGTTACCGCTAGCAAACGGATTAGACCGCGTTCGACCAAGGGCCGGGCCGATTCGTATTCAAGCATTGCGTAATCAATTTCTCCGGTTGCCATTGCTGTCGTCACGGGTTGATTCCCTTTAAATGCAACGTCCACAACATTCATGTCTAATGATTTCGCAAGAGCCATCCCCGCGATATGTGGGTTTGTTCCGTTGCCCGGGTGACCGAAGGATAGTTTTGCACCCTTTGCAAATTGTGCGAACTCTTTAAAGTTTTGGACTGGCAGACTGCTCTTGATGGCGATAAAGGAGGGGGATCGACCTAATAATGAAATAGGGACAAAATCTTTTCCCGGTTCAAACGCCATACCGTTAAACATTAAGGGAAATACAGTCGTGACAGCATTGGCCACTGCTAACGTGTACCCGTCAGGTGATGACTTACTTAGCGTGTCCATAGCAATACGTGTCGCTGCTCCTGGCTTATTCTCAACAAGGAAAGATTGATTCAAGTTAGTCGACAGGTATTGTCCAACCATGCGCGCAAGCGTATCGGTCGCCGCACCGGCTTGAAACCCAACAACTACTTTGACCGTGCGTTCGGGATAAGCTTTATTGTTCTGCGCTGCGACAGAAAAACTAAGCGCAGAGAAACTTAGTGCAAAGAGGCTCACGAAGGCATGTAAGCAGATTTTTTGGATTATTAATTGATGAGCCTTCATGACTTATTTCCCTGCCAGCGCTTTCTTTTTTGCTCGCCCTTCTTTGGAAGGTGTGCGTGAATCATCAAAAGTCACTCTCTGGTTCACACGGTCATGCGGCCAGTAATCAGCTAAGGCGTAGTGCTGAGTGGATCGGTTATCCCATATAGCGATACCTCCTGCTTCCCATTGGTGATGCACCATGAACTCTGGTTTTTTAAACCAATCAAACAGG
The DNA here is from genome assembly GCA_947380655.1 of Alcaligenaceae bacterium. Taxonomy (GTDB): domain Bacteria; phylum Pseudomonadota; class Gammaproteobacteria; order Burkholderiales; family Burkholderiaceae_B; genus Zwartia. Next base: position 5,934 of record CANCRX010000069.1, read on the forward strand.
AATGCCAGAATGCCGTCTGCCTCATGGCGATCAACACCAATGATCTTTTTAGTAAACCCTGTGTTGACATAAATACACTTTCTACCTGAGTCTGGATTTTTGCGTATAACAGGATGTGTAACAGGCTTATAAGCTTTCAGGGCTGCAAAGAGCGCCTCATCACCTTTGGCCGCAAGCGAGTCTCTGAAACTAGCAATCTCCCAGGTATGCACTGCGCTTAAGCCTTCGAGATACTTTTGCATTCCAGGAGATAGCCACTCGAACGCCTTGCTGGTGCTGATCCAGCACGTATTGCCTCCAGCGGGCGGCGTGACCGTAATTTGTATAGCTGTTCCTAGAGGTGGATGGTCTTTCCAACTGATATCAGTATGCCAATTATCAATTTTTGGTGGCCGCTTTTTATCGTTCATGATCAGTTCAATTTCAGGCGCGTCTGCTTTGCGCTCAAAATACGAACCACTTGAAATCGGACCAAAGACTTTTGCAAGTTCGATGTGTTGTTGAGGCGTTATTTTTTGAGGTTTAAAAAAGATCACTTCAAAATCAAATAAAGCCTGGCGCAATTCCTTTTTGACTGCGACCGAAAGAGGCTGAGTCAAATCTACCCCTTCAATCCATGCTGCAAAATTTGGCATACGTGGAACAGGCGTAATGTGTTTGTAGCGTTTGCTGATTTCGATAAGTTTGAGCGGTTTTGCGTTAGCCATACCTGAAACTCCTAATTGATCGATAAATGAACCACGTTAAAAGACTTGTCATAAGGGACAGCATGGAAAGTAAACAAGTCTAAATTTGCATATCTGATCTGACTATTGCATTATTTGCATCTTATTAATGCAAAAAATGCATCATCATGATTAATTTGAATCAGTTCAATCATCTCGTCGCACTTGCTGATGAGTGTCACTTTGCGCGAGCAGCAGAGCGTGTGCACTTAAGCCAACCGGCCTTTAGCCGTAGCATTCAGACAGCCGAAAGGCACGTGGGTTTGCGCTTATTTGAAAGGCAGCCTGGTGCGGTGCGCCTGACGCCAGCGGGTGAGTTTGTTATTGAAAAAGCGCGGCGCTTATTATTTGATGCCCGTTGCTTGGTCCGCGATATTGATCTTTATCGGGATAGTGGCTTGGGGGATATCGCCTTTGGACTAGGTCCTTTTCCTGCCGCCACTGTCTTACGCGAACTGGTAGAACAGCTTCGTAAAGAGCACCCTAATGTGGGTCTAAGGGTAGAAATTAATAACTGGCAACATCTGCTTGAAAGTTTAAAACGTGAAGATATTGAATTCTTTTTAGCTGCTACAGCAGAAATAGCCAAGAGCCCTTTGCTTGATATTAAACCGATGATGCGACAGCGTGTGAGTTTGTATGTCCGTCAAAAACATCCACTCAAGGGTGAGACACCTACTCTGTCAGAAGTTTTCAAACATGGACTGGCTGCAACTAAACTTACTCCTGCATTGAGGACTTTACTGGCAAAACTTCTGAATATTGATTCTCAGACGCAGTTACCGTTGGCTTTGCAGTGCGACGATATTGATGTCCTCCACCACACGGCACTGACTACTGATACCGTGATCGTTAGTACCGATATGGCAGTACGAAAAAAGGGTCATGAGAAAAAATTAAGGATTCTTGACGTCAAGGACTTTCCTCCAACCTACGTTGAAATGGGAATAGTAAGTTTAAGAAACAGGACATTTTCACCTATAGCCAAAGAAATAGTTCGTATACTCGGATTACAGATCGAAAATGAAACAATTAGCGATATGCTACGTGCGACTAAAATCGATTAAATGAAAGCCTTAACAATGCTTCGTCGACTGCAGTCCTGGCTTTATGCTCGATATGTTGCTCCCGCTCGCCTTGCTAAAAGGCGTTCTCACAGGCTGGCCATTCATAAAGTTTCTGAAGTTCAGAGTCTTTCCACTGCTTGTCTTGCCTTGGAACACACAGAACCCGACGCGTCACTGATGTGTTCTGCGTTTGTGATCAAATATGCTGCACACTATCAAGGCAAGCATCAAGTCTCAGCACCGCCCAAGGCTCAAAGCGAAAACTTGATGCCGCTATTGACCGCAATTGACTTACGTCAGTTCGCAACGCATCACGATTACCTCAAAGCGATAAAAAAACATTCAGGCTATTTTTTGCGTAACGCGAATAAGGCAGTGCGTCAGGGCTTTACTGTGCGATCCTTTATTGAAGCCGAATATGTAGCCGACATGTTTGAAATTATCGGTTCTAAACAACGTGAGCTGCTGAGCCTGAACCAATCGACACAGAAACCACTGAGTGAAAACTCCCATGTTTGTGCCGAAAATCCCTGCTCGCAACATTGGGAGCAAATGTTTGGAGTTTTCTCTGACGAAACATCCCCCAAACTTGTTGCCTACGCAAGATTAAGAAGATTTGGAAATATCGTCGCTTGTCAGGATTTTATCGGTCACCAAAGTCACCTGAATGCTGGTGTGATGAAATTGCTGTTTAGTGAGACGATGCGCTGGCTGCTTGATTCGAACGACTCAAAGTCAAAAGGGGTAGATTATTTTGGTTTTGGTACCCTTGAGTTTGCGAACGATGGTATCTTCTTCTGGAAGAAAAAAGCGTTGTTCACACCCTGGTTAGTTTCATTGCAAACGCCACCGCTCCCACATGGCTGGGATCCGGAGCGGTATCTGCAGCTGAACCCAGATGTATTCGCCGCAAATGCAGATCCTGAGTCGCATTATTTGAACCACGGACGATTTGAAAATCGGTCTTACTGAACATGAAAAAATTAACAATCCTTTTATTTGTTCTGATATTTAATTGCGTCCAGGCCGCGCCAACGTCTGTCGATACGCCTCAAAATAATTTGACTAAGACCCAGGCTCTTTACTTAAAACTTCTCAGTGGTCCATCCCCAGACACGGCAGGCTTAACTCTTTTTGCAAATATGCTTCCAAAGGGTGGGGATTTACATCATCACTTCTCTGGTTCTATGTACGCTGAAACCTATCTGGACTGGGTGAAAGAAAATAGCTTATGTATTTTTAAAATTACAGACACATATTTAAACGCTCAAAAGTTTCATGTCTTTACAGAATCACAAAAATTAAGCGACGCTCAACGTGCAATTTGTTTAACGGTTGATGAGGTTCTTCGGGACGATAGCTTTTATCGAGACTTGCTGATGGAGTGGTCATCAAAAGATTACGCAAATCATTACCACGCTCAAACTCCTCCAGATATGCATTTCTTTGACACATTTAAATTTTTTGAGAATATCACTCCGTATGGATATCGATCTGGTTTAGAGTTGATTAAATCCAGGGCTAAAGCAGAAAATGTAAGTTACCTGGAGACCATGCTTAAAATTGCTCCGTTAACCTCAAGTCCGGACTTAACGGCTATTTTTAAAAAATTAAACAAAGATCCTTCAGAACTGGAAATTCAAAATACGTTCACACAAGCGTATGCGTATCTGCAAAACAATCGTAATAGTAACGACAGGATCGAAGAGTATCTTCAGTCGATCGAAAGTGTTTCAAGCGATCTTGATGATGCTGATTTTCGATTAAGATTTATCGCTTACACGGCACGTCTCAGCGCACCTGAGGATGTATTTAGTCGTCTGTATGCCGCTTTTGTTGCGGCAAATAGAAATAGCAAAATCGTCGGGGTCAATATTGTCGGACCAGAGAATAACTATGTTGCTATGCGTGACTATGCACTGCACATGAGAATGTTTGCATTCTTAAAAAAACAGTATCCCAGTGTCAAGCTCTCGCTCCATGCAGGGGAACTCGCACTCGGTATGGTTCCGCCCGAAGGATTGCGTTCACATATTACTCAGGCTGTCCTGATCGCCGGTGCAAATCGTATCGGCCACGGTGTCGATATTGCACATGAAAGAGATGCCCCAGAATTATTAAATTTTATGGCGAGTAATGGAATTGCATTAGAAATAAATTTAACTAGCAATAAAGATATTTTGGGGATTGAGCGAGAGGCTCACCCCATATCAATTTACAGAAAATTTAAAGTGCCTTTTGTTATTTCAACCGATGATTCAGGAGTTTCCAGAAATAATTTGTCAGGCGAGTACGTCATTTATATGAGAAATTATCGACCTTCTTATGAAGAACTAAAGACTACCGTCTACAACAGTATTCGGTTTTCCTTTTTATCCCAAGAAGAAAAGCAGACTGAGTTAAAAAAACTCACGCAAAAATTTTCCGAATTTGAAGCGCGAATGGCGATGATGCCTCAGTAGGTGGCGCATTGTGTTGAATGCTCATACATCTGAATAGATAGACTGAGGTAGTATCTTTAGATAAAAAATATTTGAATAAAAATAGAGGATGACAACATGTCGGCAGCTGACATAAAAAATATACCTGCCTTATTCAGCCCGCTAAAAGTACGGGGTATTACTTTTCCGAACCGACTGGTACTTGCGCCGATGATGCAATATCAGTCAATCAACGGATTCGCGAATGATTGGCACTTAGTGCATTACGGAAAATTTGCGCTGGGCGGGTTTGGTACGGTGATGACTGAGGTGGTTGCTGTTCAGGAGCGAGGACGAATATCCTATGGTGATTTGGGTTTATGGTCTGATGACCATATACCCGGGTTGAAACGCTGTGTAGATTTTTTACATGGGCAAGGTGCTCTGGCAGCGATCCAGCTTGGGCATGCGGGACGCAAAGCATCTACTCAGCGGGCGTGGGAAGGGCCGGGACCGCTTACAGAGGTCGAGGCGCAGCGGGGAGAAAAACCCTGGACGCCCGTCGGTCCTACAAACATACCGTTTGATCAAGGCTATCAGGTACCCGAAGCACTGAGCATTGCAGATATTGAACGTTTGGTTCAACACTATGCTGAGGCAGCCTCGCGGGCCGATCAAGCAGGTTTTGATGTGATTGAAATTCACGGTGCGCATGGCTATTTGATCTCCAGTTTCCTTAGTCCGTTGACTAATAAACGAACTGATGCCTACGGCGGTGATCTTCAAGGCAGGATGCGCTTTGCCTTAGAGGTTGCGCGTGCGATGCGTGCGAGCTGGCCAAGTCACAAACCTCTGTTCTTCCGGATCTCGGCAGAAGATGGTGGTGGCCAGGCAGGTTGGGGGATCCAAGACTCCCTCATCATTGCGCCATTGTTAGAAGCGATCGGTGTTGACATCATCGATTGTTCCTCCGGAGGTATTCAAGGTTCCTCTACATTAGGCAACACGACGCGTGGACCAGGCTACCAAGTACCTTTTGCAGAAAAAATCAAAAATGAAGCGAAAGTACCGACAATGGCTGTTGGTCTGATCTTGAATGGTAAACAGGCCGAAGACATCATCCATTCAGGTAAGGCTGATTTGATTGCGATTGGTCGTCAGGGACTTTATGATCCGTTCTGGCCGTTGCACGCCAGACAAGAACTGGGGCCTGATCCTGAGTTCATAGGTTATGAGGAGCCTTCGGCATGGTGGCTTAAAAGAAGAGCTGCCTCCCTGGCTCAAATTGGTATTTCTCCAGCAGGAGAATCTGAAAATAAGTAATACAAAATGACGCTTCGATAACGATATATTTTCATCTTATAAACTAAAAAAGTAGAGACAAAATGAAACTGAAATCATTTCTGAATATACGGCTTGATGCTTTGCTTTGCGCGTTGCTGGCCATGTTTTGTGCAGTCACTGCAAACGCACAAAACACCTATCCTGATCGACAGATCCGATTTATCGTTCCTTACAATGCTGGTGGAGGTACTGACGTACTGGCTCGCGCAGTGGCCGCGAGCGTGAGTAAGACGCTCAAACAATCCGTCGTTGTTGAAAACAAACCTGGTGCGAGTGGAATGATCGGCGCAGATTACGTTGCCCGGGCTAACCCGGATGGCTATACATTTGTGCTGACTGCTTCGGATACACACACGCTTAACCCTCACGTTTATCCAAAAATCACCTACGACGCGAAAAAAGATTTTTTGCCCGTCGTCCAGATTGGATATCTGCCATATGCGCTGATCATTAATAACAACGTTAAAGCGAATAATCTTAAAGAGTTTATTGCTCTAGCCAAAAAGGAACCAGGTAAGTTGACTTTTGCTTCATGGGGGGTTGGAAGTTCAAGTCAGGCGGCGATGGAGTCATTTAAAGTCAAAGAGAAACTCGATATCCTGCACGTACCCTTTACTGGTGCAGCACCGGCTGTGGCCGCAGTGCTGGGTGGTCAAGTCGATTCCGTATTTGCTCCGCTGAGCCTTGCTGTGCCAAACGCACAAGCAGGAAAAGTCAAAATTCTTGGGCTCGGTGCGCCAAAGCGCTTTGTGACCTCTCAAGATATCCTCACTTTAAAAGAGCAGGGCGTCGATGTGGTGACTGCGCCTTGGATAGGGATTCTCGCACCAGCTAAAACACCTCAGGTTGCGATTGATACCGTCTATCAGGCAGTCGCTGCCGCGGCAAAAGATCCTCAGGTCCAGGAAACCCTCACCAAAGCCGGATTAGAGATCGACGTACTCGATCCAAAACAATTCGCACAGTTCATGGATAAGGACTATGAAATGTGGGGGGCTGTTGTAAAGGCTGCAAATATTAAGGCGGACTAAAATATTAAGGTAGACTAAATTCGTTAAGCTTTTTTAATCTGTCTATCTCCAAATTCGAGGCAATCATGAAAACCAAACTGATTAAGAAAATACTGATTACATCCATGGCTGCTTCGATGGCGTTTTCGCCTTTAGTCAGTCAGGCTTGCACCAGCTTTCTTTTAAAAGGTAGTGATGGTGGGTTTGTTTACGGGCGAACCATGGAATTCGGCTTGCCACTTAAATCTCAACTCACAGTATTTCCTCGAAACTTTGCTATGCCTGGTGTGGGTGTGGACGGCAAACCTGGCACAGGAAAGAACTGGACATCCAAATACGCGATCGCAGGAATGAATGGCCTGGGGCTGCCCGTGTTGCTAGACGGCATGAATGAGAAGGGCCTTGTGGGAGGGTTGCTCAACGCTCCAAATACCGCGGTCTATCAGGAAGTCAGCGCTGCCGACTCGGCAACCAGTATTGCTTCTGTGCAGATGCTGACCTATGCACTGTCTAACTTTGCGACAGTTGACGAAGTCAAAGCTGGTTTTCAGCAAATTAAGATTAATCGCTCAACCATTGCAGCCTACGGTAATAAATCGGCACCGGTTCGAATGACCTTGCATGACGCACAGGGAAAAAGTCTTGTCATTGAATACCTGAAGGGCGAACTGGTGATGACTGACAATCCGACTGGTGTCATGACGAATGACCCTGCATTCAGAGAGCAACTTAATAACATTGGCCAGTATGCAAATCTGACAAATGTTGAAAAAGATCCAATAGTGATTAATGGTACAAGCTTTGTCCCTCCGAGTTCTGGTAGTGGGTTACATGGTTTGCCGGGAGATTATTTGAGTCCGAGCCGCTTTATCCGTGCAGTCTTTCTCTCCAAATCTGCCCCGGCTAGTAATACCCTTGTTCAGCAGATTAATACTGCCTGGCACATCCTGGGTAGTTTTGATATTCCGCCAGGTGCCATCAGTTTGCCTGCATCCAACGCCTATGGTGGTGGTGCGGGTGGTATCGAGACGACCGAGTGGACGGCGGTGGCTGATAATAAAAATCTGCTTTATTACATCAAGATGTTTGAGAACACCAATGTTCAGGCTTTTGATCTGAAAAAGATTGATTTTGATGCGAAAGAGGTGAAGTACTACAGCCTTGACAAGCCTCAGTCCTATATTGCGATTAACTAATTTGCTATTGAAAACAATTCTAAGCAGACCATAATTAACCAGATAGAATGGTGTTTCTTGTAGTCATAGGTATTTCATAATGAAAAACGCATTTAGTCCGTCTCATTCCTCGCTAAATGCGTCCTTTCATCGCCTATTCAAACCAAGACTCACTGTTCTGGCTGCAGCGATCGCCTGTTCATTATCTGCGCCTATCTTGGCGCAAAATCAGACGTTTACGACCTTTCAATATCCGAACAGCTCAATCACGACTGTGACGGGTATCCGCGCTGACAATATGACGGGAAACTATTCCACAGGAGTAGACGGGAACACTGGCGGGTTGTTATTTAATTTGTCCACTGGAGCCTACACGGCATTTCCATATTCTACGGCCAACGGATCGAATTTTCCGAATGCAACGAGTAGTACACCCTACGGCCCAAACTTTGGTTCTCAGGCAGGGATCTTACGTGTTGTGGGTAGCTATAAGACCGTTGCTTCGGGTAGCGATAATTTAGGTTATCTGTACGATGGCGCGACAGCGACCGGCGCTCAAATCACGACGCTCGTTTTCCCAACAACAGGTGTGATTAACACTCTTGCCCACAGTAATTTTGGCAATCAAGTCGTTGGGAATTACGATACGAGATTGGCGACAGGTAATGGATTCATCTACAACATCTCTACCGGCACTTATAGCTCAATTAACAACCCTGGCTCAAAAAGTACAACGGCATATGGTATTTACGGCAATCGTATTGCTGGTGGTTATGGAGACACCCCACTGACTATTCGCGGTTATATCTACAACCAGGATACCAAAGCGTTTACAAGCTATTCAGCGCCTGAGGGGCACTTTTTTACTCACTTTGAAGGCATCACTGGCGGTGGTCGTGCGAATACTTACAATTTGATCGCTGATTCCATTGATGTCAAAGGTCAACTGCATGGCTGGGTCATCCATGTTGATCAGTTCGGTCAAGCAAACTGGACTGAAATCAAATACGGAAACTATACGGTTTCAGCCAATTCCATTTATCAAAATAAAGTTATTGGTGTCTACGTAGATAACGGCGTCGTTAAAGCCTACGAAACAGATTTTCCGGGTATCTATGACCCGATTGTTAATGCAACACTGATTAGTAATAGTTCACCAAATAGCAGTGCAATTTTTTCCTTAGGTGACGACATCATTAACAATGGCGTCATTACGACCACGGGCTCAAACAGCCAAGGCATCAACAGTGGCAGTTATGGTGTGATTACCAATAACGGAACAATTGCTGCCGCAGGCGCGAATAGTTCTGCGGTATTGATGTCTGGTAGCTTTGGAACTCTGCTAAATAACGGAACTATTTCAGCTGCCTCAGGTGCCTACGCAATACAATCAGATGCTAGCTCGATGGGCACTGTTGTTGTGAATAAAGGAACGATCGACGGCCAGGTTTCTATCGCAGCAGGGCCTTATGCCCGCTTTGAGAATAGTGGTTGGCTTGGGGTGACCAATGCGGGTCCAAAAGTCACGCATACGATCAGCGGTACCTATGCCCAGACCCTGACTGGAACATTGTCTCTGCGCTTTTCCCCTACGGGCTATGACAACTTGATTGTGGGCGGTACGGCTATCTTGAGTGGTGCACTGAATCTTCAAACGACCACTGCCGGATCTAATGTCTACAACTCAGGTGATTCCTATCGAGTCGTGACAGCAGGCACACCGATCGTAGGAAAATTCACGAGTGTTACACAGCCTACGCAGCTTGCTGCGGGTACGCAACTATTGCCTTTGTATAACACCAATACGCTGGGGTTTGGTAACGTTGATCTAACAGTCATGCCAACTTCGTATTCTGCAATGCCAACCGTTCAGTCCTCGACTGCGAACTCGCG
>CANCRX010000070.1 GCA_947380655.1 Alcaligenaceae bacterium
CGAATTTGGTCATGTCATCGACGCCCTGAACTGCGGCGTATGCGGGAAATTTGGATTATAGCCGCCCTGCTCGATTTTGCGGAAATTCCGCATAGACTTTTAATGAATTCAAGCTATACCGAGCGCTTAGATCGCCTGGTGCTAAAAAATTGAGCAGAAACTCCGTTTAATTTAACTTTTCTGTGCGCTGCAACAACCATTTCAAGGCTGCACCCGAGACCCGAGGCTGCAGCCTTGTTCGGACCTCAGCATGATAGGTGTTGAGCCACTCGATTTCATCCTGACGCAACTGCTCGGTCTGAATGCAGCGGGCGTCGATCGGACAAAGCGTGAGGGTCTCAAACTGCAAAAATTCACCAAATTCAGACTGACCGGCACTCTGATTGCAAACCAGATTTTCAATCCGGATGCCCCAGCGTCCTGGACGATACAAACCTGGCTCATTCGAGGTAATCATGCCAGGCTGCATCGCCGTATGCGGCGCGGGAGCCGCGCGATAAGAAATCACCTGAGGGCCTTCATGGACGTTGAGGTAATACCCAACCCCATGCCCGGTCCCATGACCATATTCCGCTAAACGCTCCCAGAGTGGGGCTCGGGCCACCGCATCAATCATCGGCGAGGCAATGCCACGCGGAAATCGCAATCTCGACAGAGCAATCATCGCACGCAAAACGGCTGTGTAGTCGTCTTTCATGGCTACCGTGGGTTGACCCACTGGGATCACCCGCGTGATGTCGGTGGTCCCACCCAGATACTGCGCCCCTGAGTCAATCAACAGCAAACCATTACCGGCGATCTGCGCATATGCGGTCGGTGTTGGACGGTAATGAGGCATCGCGCCATTAGCATTAAATGCAGAAATCGTGCCAAAACTGCGGGAAACGAAGCCGGGCTGTTGCGCTCTGAGAGCAATCAAACGCTCATCAATCATCAACTCATTTAAATCTTGCGTATCGCAATGCTCGATTACTTCTTCGAGCCAGGCAAAAAATGCACATAGCGCCGCGCCATCCTGCTCCATCACACGACGTACATGGGTCAGCTCAAACTCGGTTTTTTGAGATTTGAAAAACGTGCTGGGATTCATCACCCGGACTTTTTTAGCGCGAATGCGATCAATCAGCGCGCACGTGGTACGCACCGGATCAAACATCAGCGTGTCGGTATCCTCAAGCTGCGCCAATACCTGGGCGGCGGAATCGTAGGGACGAACCTCGATGCCGTCCTTGGCGAGTGCGCGCGCCAGATTGCAATCAATCTTACCTGGCAACGCAAACAGCAGCGCGGTCTCCAGACCAATCATGGCATGAGACATAAATACCGGGTTGTAGGAAACGTCACTGCCACGCAAATTAAACAGCCAGGCGATGTCATCCAGTGTAGACAGGAGATGCCATTGAGCACCCTGCTCTCGCATCACTGCGCGCACCCGCTCGAGTTTTTCGACGCGACTTAGACCAGCAAACTCCAGGGCAAGTTCTTTGATGGGTGCATTAGGTAAGGCGGGACGATCCGACCAGCACGCGCCTGGAATATCCAGACTCAATTCAAGCCGGATGCCGCGCGCAGCAAACAGTGTTTCCAATGCATCACGCGCCGCCACACCCAGCGCACGACCGTCGACTGCGACCACACCTTTTACAGGGACGTTGTCCGCCAGCCATTGTGTATGCGCCTGGTCCGCAGCCGTCCCAATTTTCATCAATTGAAATGCGGTACCGGCCAATTCGTTTTCAGCCTGAACCCAATAGCGACTGTCGACCCAGACCCCCGCAAAGTCTTGTGTCACAACGACTGTACCGACCGAACCTGTAAACGCAGTCAACCAAGCACGCAACTGCCAGTAATCCGGCAGATATTCAGATAAGTGCGGATCTGCTGACGGGATCAGGCAGGCATCTATGCCCGCACTTTTCATCGCCTCGCGTAGGGAGGCGAGAAGGGAGTCTTTGCTGGAAGTGGTGTGATTTTTCATTAACGCAACATAAATGACATAGCAGCCATGCTATTGAGCATGCGAATTGTGTGTGCCATCGAAGGCGCAGAAAACTCAAGTGTGACACCATCTATTCGCAGCAGTTCGGGCAAGGTGCAAAACAGATCTGCAAAGGCTGGGCCTTGTGTAATGAGCCTGCAGCGAATAACACCTGCATGTTGTGGTTCAAACTTAACAGTCGAAACCATCAGTCCATACGCTCTCACTGCATGTTCAGCGGCTTGCGCAATCGCAACTTGAGAGGCCTCGAGGGAAAGGGACACACCACTGGAGTGCCCATAGGCAACTTTCGTCTGCACCCAGTGCGCATGCGGAAATCTGTGTTTGTTTTCTGCGATGAACTGATCATCTCCGGAGCCAAAAATAACGGGTACGCCTAATTCAGCGGCTAAGCCACCATAGAGTCCTGCTTCACCAAACGGCTCGCCATTAATTTCTACACGGGCAAATGCAAAGCTATTAATAGTGTGGGCAAGCACGCCCCGACCTTGCGCCTGGGAATGATAACCAAGCAACATCACCGCATCACAATCCAGCTCCAGGCCAGCCATCATGCCCATATAGCGTGGCTTACCCAACACATAACTCGCGCGCGGATGCAAAGAATCAACAATCAGATTACGGAAGCTACCATGTGAATCATTGACCAGGACTTCAGTGGCACCACCATCAAACGCACCTCGTATCGCGGCGTTAGCTTCCTCAGTCATCCAGCGCCTGGCTCTCTCGTATTCAGCATTTCCGGCACGCGTTTGTTCGAGACTGAATACTCCAGCCACGCCTTCTATATCTGCAGAAATGAGTATTTTCATGGTTCAGGATTTTGAAGAAGTCATCCGGGCGCGCACGATCGCAATAATGCCCGGTAACAAAGACAGAAAAATGATGCCAAGAATCACTAACGTCAGATGGTCACGTATGAAAGGTAGATTGCCAAACAGGTAACCGGCGAGCGTCAATGAAACAACCCACAAAATCCCGCCACTGACATTAAAAGAAAAAAACCGTTTTGGATCCATGCGAGCAAAACCCGCAACAAAAGGTGCCATCGTACGTGCGATCGGTAAAAACCTGGCGATGATGATGGTCTGACCGCCGTAACGATCAAAAAAGCCCTGGGTGTAAGCCATACGCTGAGGGCTCACCAAACGGGTACGGCTGATCAGAGCCGCTCCAAACCAGCGTCCAATCGCGTAGTTCACGGCGTCTCCTGTGATCGCTGCCGTAGTGAGCAAGCCCATGATCAACAGGATATCCATCTTGCCCATGGCACAAATTGCGCCCGCCACGAACAATAAGGAATCACCGGGCAAAATACTGGCAAAAACCAAACCTGTTTCCGCAAAGATAATCAATACGAGTAGCAGATAAATCCAGGCGCCATGCGCTTCGATAAACTGCAACATCGTTTTATCGATATGAAGCAGCAAATCGAACAAACTCGTTATCAAATCCATTGTGAAATCCTTGAGTACCGATCAAATCAAAAAAACATTGTAGCTAAATGCCATACCCCGCATCACCTCATGGACACAGCCCGGCGCTGACATCAAGCAAGCAATGCCTGACATGACCATCACGACCCATCACGGATTCAGCATGCCAGAGTGCTGACAGGATTGCTTGCTCGACACTATCGGCGACAGCTTCAAATAAAGCATCTATTTTTTGTTCATGCAGCATGGCAATGGCTGGCATATCGAGCGCACGATCATGCGGAACGGTATAGGCCGTTGAAAATGCAATTGCGATATCACCACTGCCGTGGCCGAGATTGGAGCCAGTACGAGCCAGACCAACTGTTGCGCGCATGGCCAGCCTGCGCAACTGTCTGGAATCAAGAGGCGCATCGGTCGCTAAAACGATGATAATTGAACCCTTCTCTGGTTCTGGTGAAAGGATTGACGTATCTAGCGCGACGCGTCGACCAAGCAGCATGAACTGTTCTCGCTTACCAAAATTTGCGAGAACCAAGGCACCGACTGTATAGGCGTGTTGATCTATGGAGACGACGCGTGAAGCCGTGCCAATGCCACCCTTAAGCTCAAAACACGACATGCCCCGGCCTGCGCCTACCGCACCCTGCTGCAGCTGTGTATGCGCTGACTGGTAAGCGCGGTGATAATGCTCGGCTTGCACAGCAAATGCTTGGATATCATTGAGATAACCATCATTACACTCAAACACCAAAGGGCTTACGGTCGGCCAGGCCCGGCCAATTTCTGGATGCATCGCGATCGCCTGTCGGAGTTGTGCTTCGGCTACTGCGGACACACTAAAGGTATTTGTCAAGGCAATCGGTGTCTCAAATACACCGAGTTCCTCTAACTGCATCAGACCGACGGACTTACCAAAGCCGTTCATGATCACAGCAGCTGCGGGAACTTTATGTGTGAAATGAGATTGCTGATGCGCGCGAATGACTGTCACGCCGGTCTGTATCGAACCTTGATTTAACGTGCAGTGACCGACCTGCACACCTGCCACATCAGTAATTGAATCAAGAGGGCCCGCGCTCAAGCGACCTACGAAAGGAGGTTGTGACGATTTTGCAGGATTTGTCGCTTGCATGTTGTTGAAATTATTTACGGTCAATTTTGGGATCTAAGGCATCGCGCAGACCATCGCCCAACAAATTAAAGGCCAGCACCGTCAGGAAAATCGCCAGAGCAGGGAAAATCGCTACGTGAGGTGCGACCACCATATCTGAGCGGGCCTCATTGAGCATTGCACCCCACTCAGGTGTCGGAGGACGTGCTCCCATACCCAAAAAAGAAAGACTGGCTGCAGTAATGATTGATGTGCCTATACGCATCGTCCCATAGACGATGATGGCAGAAATCGTACCGGGCAAGATATGTCTGAAAATAACCGTAGCATCCGAAGCGCCAAGACTTTTAACTGCCTCAACATAGGTCATCTGCTTGAGCGATAGCGTATTGCCTCGCACCAGTCTTGCGAAGGCTGGCACACTAAATACCGCGACCGCAACAATGACATTGATCATGCTTGAACCCAGAATCGCCACAACGCCAATTGCCAGCAACATACCAGGAAAAGCAAGCAGTACATCAGAGATACGCATCGTAATTCGATCCCACCAGCCCTGATAATAACCAGCCATCAACCCCATAAAGGTACCAATCACCGCCCCGATCGCGACCGACAACAGCCCTGCCGCTAATGAAATCCTGGCTCCCATCAACACACGACTAAATATATCTCGCCCCAATGCATCGACTCCAAACCAGTGGGCCATCGAAGGGGGGGAATTCAAAGCGTCATAGTCAAAATAATCCTCGGCATCAAAAGGCACAAGCCAGGGCGCAAATACAGCACAAGCCACCAGGATCATTACAAAAACGGCAGCGATCAAAGCAAGTCGCTGCTTTTTAAATTTACGTAAAAACTCTGTCCAGGGGGTTCGAACACGGTTAGCTTGCGTCATGTGCCCTCCCCTTATTTATAGCGAATGCTTGGATTGATTGCGCCATACAGCACATCAACCAAAAGATTGATTAAGATGAATTCAAAAGAAAACAGTAGCACCAAGCCTTGAATCACCGGATAGTCACGCTGATTAACGGCATCTACAAGGAGTCGACCGAGTCCCGGCCAGTTAAATACCGTCTCAACAACAATCGAGCCTCCGAGCAAAAATCCGAACTGCAATCCCATCATGGTGACCACGGGAATCAGTGCATTACGAAGGGTGTGCTTGGCTACTACGATCGTTTCTGACAGTCCTTTTGCGCGCGCAGTACGTACAAAATCTTCCTGGATCACCTCGACAAACGATGCCCGGGTGAACCGTGCCATCACTGCAGCGACCGCCGCCCCAAGCGTGACGGAAGGTAATATGAAATGTTTCCAGCTGTCGGCACCGACCGTTGGTAACCAGCCTAATTTGACTGAAAAAATTTGCATCAGCATCATGCCCAGTGCAAAAGCGGGAAAGGAGATACCCGACACAGCCAAGGTCATTCCCAAACGGTCTGGCCATTTATTGCGCCACACTGCGGAACAGATCCCAATGCCCATACCGATGATCACAGACCACAGCATGCTCCAGATCGTCAACCACAAGGTTGGCATAAAGCGTTCAGCAATCTCAAGCGTGACAGGGCGTTTGGTCCGCAATGATTTACCCAGATTGCCTTGCGCAAGATCAGAACAGTACCTGTAAAACTGTTCATACAAAGGCAAGTCCAAACCCAAATCCTGACGAATCAGATTGATCGTCTGCTGATCCGCATCTTGACCCGCCACAAGGCGCGCAGGATCTCCAGGCAGCATATGCACAAACAAAAACACGATCACCACCACAATCAGCAGGGTGGGGATCATGCCAAGCAAGCGACGGACAAGATATGAAGTCATGAGTCTTTAGGAAAGAGGAGGCATCACTTCAGATCAATATCACCAAACCACAGTGAAGTATCTGGCTGCACATACACACCAGACAGATTTTTTGAACGAACGTAGACGTTGTTTGCTGTGACTAGAAAAGCCCAAGGCGCATCTTTCCAGATCAACTCTTGAGCATCTTTATACAGCGCTGTTTTCTGTTCACGACTCGTTGTAGTCAGCGCTTGCATGATATCTGCGTCAACTTTAGGATTTGAGTAGTAAGCGGTATTGCTCATCACCGGTGGAAAGGCAGGCGTACTAAGCAAAGGACGCAACGCCCAGTCGGCTTCGCCGGTTGAGGAAGACCACCCAGCGTAATACAGACGTACTTTTGCATCCTCAGGTTTCTGGACCTGATTCACGCGCTGCACACGCTGGCCTGATTCCAGAATTTCAATTGAGGTCTTGATACCGACTTGCGTCAATTGCTGCTGCAGGAACTGAACGACTTTGACTGAGGTGCCGTCGTTATAAGCGGACCAAAGTGTTGTTTCAAAACCATTGGGATAACCAGCCTGAGCAAGTAACTCTTTCGCTTTTTTCGGGTCATACGCCCAAGGGGTCATTTTCAAAGCAAAATCTACACCCTGGGGGACAACACCTTCAAGTGGTGCAGCAAAGCCTGAAAACGCAACCTTTGCCAACGCTTGTTTGTTGATCGCGTAATTAATGGCTTCACGAACACGGACATCGTTAAAGGGTTTCACCATTGTGTTCATGGAAAGATAACGAGCCATGATGGATTTTGAATCGTCAATCACATCAAGCTTGGGACTTTTTTCGAGCACAGAGATCTGTTCGTAGGGGATCGGAAATGCGAACTGTGCTTCGCCCGTCTGCATCACAGCGGCGCGGGTATTGTTATCCGGAACGGTACGAAAAGTCAGCGTATCTACTTTAGGAAAGCCTTTATTCCAGTAGCCATCAAATTTTGCGACTTTCAGGTATTCCGAGGGTTTCCATTCAACAAACTTGAAGGGGCCCGTGCCGACAGGATTCAGACCGATATCCTTGCCATATTTAGTGAGGGCGGTTGGAGAAATGATCATCGCGGAAGGATGCGCCAACGCATTGATGAAAGCCGAAAAAGGCTCTTTCAACGTAATGCGAACTGTCATGGGATCCACAACTTCAGTCTTGGCGACACGGTTGAATTGGGTATAGCGTGCCAACTTGTTTTCGGGGTTGGATACGCGATCAAAGGTCGCTTTCACAGCATCGGCATTAAAGTCCGAACCGTCATGAAATTTCACACCGGAGCGCAGTTTCAAGGTGTAGACCAAGCCGTCAGGTGTGACACTGTATTCGGTTGCAAGCTTAGGTTGAATTTTCAAATCTTTGTCGAACTCGTAAAGACCCTCGTAATAGGCTTTACCTGCCGCTTGATTCAAGGTGCTGTTTGTATTGTAGGGATCAAGTGTTTCTAGCGCGATCGCAACCGCAAAAGTCACATCTTTCGCAGCAAGTGCAGCAGGCGCGAATAAAACACCACCCAATAAACTGCTGGCCAGGGCCATTGAGGCCAATGCGCGGTTTGTGAATAGTCTGACAGCCATGTGTATTTCTCCAGAAAATTTGGATTCAACATCCACGATTAAGACAACATCTTGCAATACCTGCGAACTACTTTAATTTAGTACTGGCCACCAACATGGTGACGGGCAACAAAGTGATCAGGACCAACTTTAACCAACGGCTCAACAATCGGCATGTCGTCTAATGCACGGATAGAGCTCGGTAACTCATCTGCAGCAATTTCAGTTTTGAGATGTCTTCTGGCAGGATCGGCAATCGGTACTGCGGACATGAGCTTGCGGGTGTAAGGGTGCTGAGGATTTTGAAAAATTTCACGTCTCGGACCAATCTCAACAATTTGTCCAAGATACATCACCGCAACTCGATGGCTGATACGTTCGACGACTGCCATATCGTGCGAGATAAACAAAAACGATACCCCGAGTTCCTGTTGCAAATCGATCATCAAGTTAACGATCTGTGCCTGGATCGATACATCTAGTGCAGAAACCGACTCATCAGCGATCACAACTTTCGGGTTGAGTGCCAGGGCACGCGCGATGCAGATGCGTTGTCGCTGACCACCGGAAAACTCATGCGGATAGCGCTGCGCCATATCTGGGGTGAGTCCGACTCGCCCCAGCAGATAAGCGACACGCTCACGTGCGGTGTGCGCAGTACCCTCGCCATGAATGAGCAAGGGCTCCATAATGGAAAACCCAACCGTCACACGTGGATCAAGCGATGCAAAAGGATCCTGAAAAACAAACTGGATATTACGACGCAAAGATTGCAGCTTGCGGTGTTCGAGCGTGATGACATTCTGGCCGTCAAACTCTATCTCCCCTCCCTGCGTATCAACCAGCCTGAGTAAGGCGCGACCGGTGGTGGATTTTCCACACCCTGACTCACCGACTAAAGCTAGCGTTTCTCCAGGGTATAGATCAAAGCTGACGTGCTCCACGGCATGGACGCGTTGCTTCACACGATTCAACAAACCACTGCGGAGATCAAAACGTGTGATCAGATTACGTACGCTAAGAATGGGCTTATTGTGGCGATAAGGTAAATGAGATGCAGAAGTGTTTTGGGACGGAACAACCGAAGAGGTTTCCACCACCGCCGGGGTCATCGAGATGAGTTTAAAGTGCGCGGGATAATCCGTATCTTTCATCGATCCCAATTGAGGGACCGCCGACAACAATGCCTGGGTATACCGATGTTTGGGCGCGTGAAATAGTTCTGACGCCGGGGCCTGCTCAACCTCTTGGCCCTGATACATCACAAGTACACGATCAGCCACCTCAGCCACAACCCCCATATCGTGGGTAATGAAAATGACGCCCATATGCATTTCTTGTTGCAACTGACGGATCAACTGCAAGATCTGTGCCTGGATCGTGACATCCAAGGCTGTAGTGGGCTCGTCGGCTATCAGCAAAGCCGGTTTACAGGCTAGCGCCATCGCGATCATGACGCGCTGGCGCATCCCACCCGAAAGCTGATGCGGATAACGATCCATGACCGAACGTGCCTGAGGGATACGAACCTGCTCAAGCAAACGCAAGGTTTCAGCACGTGCAGCGGCATGACCCGTACGCTGATGCAGACGAATCGACTCTGCGATTTGCTCGCCTGCAGTAAACACAGGATTGAGAGAAGTCATCGGCTCTTGAAAAATCATCGCCATGTCTGCGCCACGCACGGAACGCATCAGTTTTGGATCCGCATTGATCAGATCGACCAGCTCGCCTTCGCGTCTGCGCAGTGTCATCGCACCGCTTATGATTGTGCCGCCACCATGCTCAACAAGCCGCATCAGTGCAAGTGAGGTAACGGATTTTCCTGAACCCGACTCGCCCACAATCGCGAGTGTCTCGCCTCGATCAACATGAAAGGACAAATTGCGTACGGCATCCACCGTCCGTTCAGAGCTGGAAAACCGCACACTCAGGTCTACCACACGCACCACGCCTCGTTCAGTTATCTGATCAAAGCCGTTGAGGTGCGGCGCCTGAACCATCAGCGGTAGATTTCCGTGACGGGATCAGATCCGGGCCTCGCATACCCCCGGTACATGCCTTCTGTGTTGAAAGGCAGCGTAATGTTGCCCTTGGCATCAACTGCGATGAGTCCACCCTTGCCACCTATAGAGGGTAACTCCTCAAACATTACCGCATGAGCAGCTTGTTCTAGCGTGGCACCGGTATATCGCATTCTTGCCGCAATATCGTAGGCAGCGACCTTACGGATATACATCTCACCCGTACCGGTTGCTGACACGGCACACGTCTGATTGCTCGCGTATGTCCCCGCGCCGACAAGTGGTGCATCGCCGACGCGCCCAACTTGTTTATTCGTAATGCCACCGGTTGAGGTCGCCGCTGCAAGATTGCCATGCGCATCGAGCGCAACCGCACCCACCGTACCAAATTTTTTATCGAGATCCAGGGGATGGACTGCTGGGGGCTGACTCTCCACAATCGCTTGGCCATCATGATCCAATACCGCCGCTTCTGGCGTATCGCGCTGCACACGCAGTAATTGCGCATGACGCTCAGGCGTAGAAAAATAAGAGGCTTCAACCATGGTGAGGCCTTGTGCGCGCGCAAAGCGCTCGGCGCCCTCACCCACAAAAAATACATGACGGCTATTTTGCATGACACTGCGCGCCGCGAGAATCGGATTGCGAATGTGATGCACATTCGCAATCGCCCCCGTCCTCAACGAAGCCCCGTCCATGATGGCCGCATCGAGCTCATGCGTGGCATCGCTCGTGAAAACCGCTCCACGCCCAGCATTGAAAAGAGGACAGTCCTCCAGCTCAACCACCGCCGCAGTTACAGCATCCACAGCGCTGCCGCCTGCCGCAAGCACGGCTTGACCCACTTGCAACACCTGCCGCAATGCTGCGTGATATTCACGCTCTTTCTCTGCGGACATGGCGCTGCGACTGATCGCGCCTGCCCCGCCGTGAATCACAATGACGGGGTTCATGGTTTTAGCCTTTTTTAACCGCTGATACGTCCAGTTTTGCGTCTGTATTCGCCTGGATCTCTTCGATGGTGATACCGGGTGCCAACTCAAGGAGCTTGAGGCCATTCGGTGTGACTTCCATCACGCCCATGTCTGTAATCACCATGTCGATGACACCCACACCCGTCAGAGGCAGTGTGCACTTGGGCAATAATTTTTTATCGATCGAGCCGTCTTTCTTGCGTGCGACATGCTCCATCAACACAATCACGCGACCAACGCCGGCAACCAGATCCATCGCGCCGCCCATACCTTTGACCATCTTGCCTGGAATCATCCAGTTAGCCAGATCGCCGGTCTCCGAGACCTGCATCGCACCGAGAATCGCCAGATTGATCTTGCCACCGCGAATCATCGCGAAGGAATCGGCTGAGGAAAAAATCGATGAGCCTGGCAAGGTCGTTACGGTTTGCTTGCCAGCATTGATCAGATCGGGATCGACTTCGCTTTCAAGGGGAAACTGACCAATCCCCAACAAACCGTTTTCTGATTGCAGCCAGACTTCCATGCCGGCTGGCACGTGATTGGCAACCAGGGTGGGCAAACCAATACCCAGATTTACATAAAAGCCGTCTTTTAATTCGCGGGCTGCGCGGGCAGCCATTTCGTCACGAGTCCATGCCATGTCGATGTCTCCTTAGTTCGCTGCACGAACAGTGCGCTGTTCAATGCGTTTTTCAGGGTTTGCGTTGATCACGATGCGGTGCACATAAATGCCCGGCAAGTGAATCTGATCAGGATCGAGCTCACCCGTCTCCACGATCTTTTCAACTTCGACCACCGTGATTTTTCCGGCCTGCGCAACAGGGGGATTAAAGTTTCGTGCAGTTTTGTGAAAAATCAGATTGCCACTGCGATCAGCTATGTAGGCTTTCACCAGGGAAATCTCAGGCACCAGCGCACGCTCCATCACGTATTGCTTGCCATCGAACTCACGGATTTCTTTGCCATCAGCCACGATCGTACCCACACCGGTACGGGTAAAGAAGGCAGGAATACCAGCACCGCCCGCACGCAGACGCTCGGCGAGCGTGCCCTGCGGTGTGAATTCAAGCTCTAATTCGCCCGCAAGATACTGGCGCTCGAACTCTTTGTTTTCACCGACATAGGACGCGATCATTTTGCGAACTTGTCGGGTTTTCAACAGAATTCCCAGTCCAAAATCGTCTACACCAGCATTGTTGCTGATACAGGTCAGATCTTTAGTGCCCATGTCGCGCACCGCAGCGATCAACGCCTCTGGGATGCCGCATAAGCCAAAGCCACCCACAGCGATGGTCTGGCCGTCTTTCAAAATTCCTGTAAGCGCTTCTTTGGCGCCTGGATAAAGCTTGTCCATTCGTCCAGCTCCTGTCTATATTGAATTCAAATGAGATTATGAACGATTTACGGTCGTTGCCAACGCTTCGAGTACCTCTGACGGCCAGGGATGTGATTTCTCTGCCTCAAAGTCCATCCAGACCATAACCGACCGGCCCTGTGCACGTAAATCCAGCGTACCGTCATTTCCGACAACGAGGAGATCGACCTCATGCTCCATGCTGGAGCGGCCAAGCTTGACCAGCCTCATCCTCACTCTTATCGTAGCCGGATAGGTAATTTGCTTTTTAAAGTCACAAGCGCAATGTACAACCACCGGTCCGAAACGCGAGGAATCAGTAACACGCGCCGCATAGAACATACTAATGCGGCCCTCCTCCATATAGCGGAAATAGACCGCGTTATTCAAATGCTGCAAGCTATCGCCATCAGCCCAGCGCATCTTTACATCAATGTCATAGGTGTCACCTATTTGCAGGGTATGACCCTGAGGGACGCACGGCACTGATTCAAACGCTTGCTCAAGCTCTGACACAAAGTTCTCCGAAAGATTTGCAAAAGGGGAAGTTCATTGATTTGCAAGGCATTTGCCCTGTGTAACAGGCTGCAGTGCAATACAATCCATGCCAACAATCATACTTTGAAGCTGGGAGAATCTCATGTCACAACGTGAATCGATGGAATATGACGTCGTCATCGTCGGTGGTGGCCCTGGCGGTCTGGCCACAGCCATCCGCCTCAAGCAGCTCGCGGCAGAACGCGCGCATGAAATTTCGGTCTGTGTCCTGGAGAAAGGCAGCGAGATTGGCGCCCATATCCTCTCAGGCGCAGTGATGGATCCCCAGGCACTCACAGAACTGCTGCCCGACTGGAAAACCACTGGCGCCCCCCTCGATACGCCTGTTACAGAAGACGAGTTTTTGTTCCTGACAGAAACCGGCTCTCGTAAAACTCCAGAATGGTTATTGCCTGAATGTTTTCATAACAAAGGTAATTACGTCATCAGTCTGGGCAATGTCGCACGCTGGATGGGTGAGCAGGCCGAGGCGCTGGGTGTTGAAATTTTCCCGGGCTTTGCAGCGGCTGAAGTTCTCTATGATGAAAAAGGTGCTGTGCGCGGTGTGGCCACCGGTGACATGGGTGTGGGTCGTGATGGACAGCCCACCGAACACTACCAGCAAGGCATGGAACTGCTGGCCAAATACACAATTTTTGCTGAAGGCGCACGCGGCCAGCTCGGCAAACAACTGATCGAACACTTCAAACTTGATCAGGGCCGTGATCCACAGAGTTACGGCATCGGTATCAAAGAACTCTGGGAAATCGATCCCTCCAAATCCCGTCCTGGGCTAGTGGTGCACACCGCAGGCTGGCCACTCGATTCAGATACTTATGGCGGGTCGTTCCTGTATCACCTGAATAACAACCAGGTTGCGGTTGGAATGGTGGTGGGGCTGGATTATGCAAACCCATGGATTTCACCCTTCGAGGAATTCCAGCGCTATAAAACACACCCGGCCATTCGCGGCTATTTTGAGGGCGGCAAGCGCATCGCTTATGGCGCACGTGCGATCACCGCGGGTGGTTTGCTCTCCTTGCCTAAACTGGTATTTCCTGGTGGCGCGCTGGTTGGTTGCGAAGCAGGTTTCCTCAACGCTTCACGTATCAAAGGCAGCCATGCGGCGATCAAGTCAGGCATGATGGCTGCCGAGGCAGCGTTTGATGCACTCGTTGCAGAGCGCAGCCACGATGAGTTACCCGCCTACCCTGCTGCCTTTGAAGGCTCATGGCTACATACTGAACTCAACAAAGCACGTAACTTCAAACAGTGGTTCAAGAAAGGCCGCTCAGTCGGCACGCTCATGACCGGTATTGAGCAATGGCTGCTCAAGGGCAATATGCCCTGGACCATCCATCGCACCAAACCTGATCATGCCTGTCTGCAGCCAGCGAATCTATGTACCAAGATCGACTATCCAAAACCTGATGGCGTACTGACCTTTGATCGTCTGAGCTCGGTGTTTATCTCGAACACGAACCACGAAGAAAACCAGCCCGTGCATCTGACATTGAAAGACGCATCGGTGCCTGTCGCCGTGAACCTTGCGGTATATGGTGGGCCCGAAGCGCGTTACTGCCCTGCTGGCGTGTATGAGTTTGTCAAAGATGATGCCAGTGGCGCAGACCGTCTGCAGATCAATGCACAAAACTGTGTGCACTGTAAGACTTGCGATATTAAAGATCCGACGCAGAACATTGTTTGGGTCACACCGCAAGGTGGAGAAGGTCCGGTGTACAGCAGCATGTAACGCCTCAGTTCAAACGATGGGGAAAACCATGCCCGTGCGCATGGTTTTTTCTTTTGTAGCGCGAGCAACCGCCTACCATGACTGCCTTGACCTGAGATTGAATATGAAAACAGAAACAAAAGGCATGCTCCTAGGCCTCACAGCCGTCACGCTATTTAGTTTGACCTTGCCCGCAACACGCATGGCGCTTGAGTCCTTTCATCCTTTGTTTATAGGAACCGGGCGCGGCTTGCTCGCTGCGGTACTCGCAAGTATGTATCTGTATTTGTCGAAATCCCGCCGTCCAACCTGGCTAGAATTTAGGTATCTGCTGTTAGTGGTGATGGGCGTAGGATTGGGGTTCCCAATTTTTACCGCATTAGCCATGGGACACGTTGATGCATCGCACGGCGGTGTCATGCTTGGCATCATGCCGCTCACAACCGCTGCAGTGGGCGCCCTGTTATTCAAGGAGAGACCCTCTGTAGGATTTTGGGTGATGGCCTTGCTCGGCAGCGCACTCGTCATCGCTTTCTCGCTCATCCGAGGCAATGGCGCGCTGCATTGGGCGGATCTGGCTTTGCTGATCGCGGTCGTGACAGGTTCGACGTCCTATGCTGTCGGCGGGTATTTGTCTAAATCCCTTGGTGGCCTGCAAGTCATCTCCTGGGCGATGGTCATCGCATTACCCATTTATATCGGACCAGCGATCTGGTTTTCACCCACATTTACCGAAGTAACAACGACCGCGTGGACAGGCTTTTTATATGCTGCGCTGGTGAGTCAGTTCTTGGGATTTCTTCCCTGGTTCCGCGGCCTCGCACTAGGTGGAATTGCTCGCGTAGGACAGACTCAGCTCATCCAACCATTCATCACAATATTATTCTCAGCCTTGCTGCTTGGAGAATCCATCGATATGATGACACTTGGTTTTGCATTAGCC
>CANCRX010000071.1 GCA_947380655.1 Alcaligenaceae bacterium
CAGCAGCGCACGACCAAGCGCGACGCGTTGACGCTCACCACCTGAGAGCTGAGCAATTTTGCGACGCATCAACGGCTGCAGATCGAGTTGTTTCACACAATCTTGATATTCATTTTCGGTGCCCTGCACGCGGTTGAAACCGTAACGCAAATTTTGTTCAACCGAAAGGTGCGGCAGTAATGCAGAATGTTGAAATACGAACCCTACTCGTCGCTGATGCGCAGGAACGAATACCTCGTCAGACTGCCAGAGGCGGCCTTTGACACAAACCTCTCCTTTTAAGTCTGGTTCCAAGCCAGCGATCGCTCGCAAAATAGTGGTCTTGCCACCGCCTGAAGGCCCGAAAACAACAGTCCTGCCCTGCGCAGGGATATTGAGGGAGACATCCAGAGAAAAATCAGTTCGCTGCACACGCAAGGACACAGCGATACGATCAACCACCGAAGCTGACAAGCAGGACTGAGCAACCTGACTCATACGTGCCCCGCTTGCCGACTCAAACGATGACTGAGCGTATGCATCAGCAGCAAAATGACAAAAGAAAAAATCAATAAACCGGCAGCGATCCAGTGCGCCTCGTGATAAGCCATCGACTCCACGCGGTCGTATAAGAGCACCGACAGCACACGGGTTTCACCTTCGATGTTTCCACCCACCATCAAAATCACACCAAACTCTCCAACCGTATGCGCGAAGCCCATGACGATGGCGGTCAAAAATGATGGACGACAAATCGGGACCACCACACTAAAAAACCGGTCGATCGGTGAAGCACGCAAGGTCGCTGCCGCATCCAGTACAACGGGATCCAAAGCGGTAAATCCAGCCTGTAAAGGCTGGACCACAAAAGGCAGCGAATAAAGGACCGAGGCCAGCAGCAAGCCCCAAAAAGTAAAGGCCAGACTACCCAGACCTAGTGCAGCCGTACTTTGGCCCAGAAAACCATACGGCCCCATCGCAATCAAGAGATAAAAACCAAGGACAGTGGGTGGCAACACCATCGGTAAGGCAACCAATGCGGATAGCGGGGTTTTCCACGCCGAGCGTGTACGTGCCAGCCACCAGGCCATGGGGGTGCCGATCAAGAGCAAGATCAGTGTCGTCAGGCTGGCGAGCTTAAGCGTGACGAGCAACGCGGTCCAGATAGCACTCAAGGAGTTACTCCACAACAAACATGTGAGTTACTAAAAAAAACAATATAAATCATGCGGTTAATAAATAATAACGACATTTCCAGCGATAAATTGTCGAGTTAACTGTAGGGAGATCTCGATATAGACTGAAAACCGGAGTAAAGTGATTCTAGTGGTTAAAACAAGTAAAAAGACAGCATCGCATATGGAACAACATCAGTCGCCTTTGACAGACCGCTTCGGACGCAGCATTGAGTATCTGCGCCTGTCGGTTACCGATCGCTGCGATATGAAATGCACCTATTGTCTGCCTAAAACATTTAAGGGCTACCAGGAACCCAAAGACTGGCTGACCTTCGATGAAATCGAGCGGGTGGTGGGTGCGTTTGCTCGTTTAGGTACCTCACGCGTACGCCTGACGGGTGGCGAGCCCTTGCTCAGGCGCAATTTGTCTTCGCTCGCAGCACGGATCAGTGCCCTGCCCGGCATACGTGACCTATCTCTTTCTACAAATGGCACCGCACTACCCAAACACGCTGAGGCCTTGCGTGCTGCTGGCGTGACGCGCCTGAATATCAGTCTGGATAGTCTGAACCGTGAGTGTGTCACACAAATTACGGGGCGTGACTCGATCGATGATGTGATGGCAGGATTAGCGGCGGCCGAAGCCGCGGGCTTTGCCCCGATCAAACTCAATATGGTCGTGATGCCAGGCATCAACGAACACGAAGTCGAATCCATGGCCGAGTTTTGTATCAATCGCGGCTATATTTTGCGAATGATCGAAACCATGCCCATGGGTAGTACTGGTTTGGCATCAAGCTACGCTCCTCTCGGACCGATCGTCGATCGTTTACGCGAGCGTTTTGACCTGATCCCTGAAATCAAGGAAATGGGTGGCGGGCCTGCCCGCTATTGGCGTACCAAAGATGGTCGCGGACAAATTGGCGTGATCACCCCTATCAGCCAGCATTTCTGCGCGACCTGCAACCGCGTAAGACTTTCCGTCGATGGCACACTCTATCTGTGTCTCGGCCAGGAAGAAAAAGTCGAATTACGCCCGCTTCTTCGTGCCGGAATCTCTGATGCTGAACTCGAACAAACGATCCGCGAAGGTATTGAGCTCAAACCTGAAAAACACGAATTCCTGACCGCACCCACAAAAATCATCCGGTTCATGTCACAAACCGGCGGCTAAGAGTTCGGATCAGGCAAAATAGCTCTTTTGCATCCAGAATCTCTCAGAGCCATGAAACCAAGAGCTAATCTTCTAGACTTCGATGTTGCGCGTCAACAGTTGCTGGACTTTGCGGTGAGCCCAACGGCCCAAGGTACCGTAGGACTCCTGCAAGCACAAGGGCGCGTACTCGCGCAAACGGTCACCTCGCCGATCAACGTTCCTGGTTTTGATAACTCAGCCATGGACGGCTATGCGTTGCACATTGCCGATATGTCAGCCCAACCGACAAGCTTTGCCGTGGTACAGCGTATCGCTGCGGGCCAGACTGGCGTGGCACTCAGCCCCGGCACTGCAGCCCGCATTTTTACCGGTGCACCGATCCCGGAGGGTTGCAATGTCGTCGTGCCACAAGAGCACACCACAGAGGACAACGGTCGCATTTCGCTGACTCACCCTATTAGCCTGCATCAGCATATCCGTCGCAAGGGCGAGGACATTGCAGAGGGCGCTTCAGTATTGACTGCAGGACAGCGTATGGGTCCGGCACAACTCGCCATGCTCGCCTCAATCGGTGTGGCTGCGATCAACGTGTTTCGACCACTCAAGGTAGGTGTATTTTTTACGGGCGATGAGTTGACCGAGCCGGGTCAGCCTCTGGCACCCGGTGCCATTTACAACAGTAACCGCTACGCGATAAATGGCCTGCTCAAACAGCTCTGCTGTGAGGTCAATGATTACGGCATCATCCGCGACTCTGCCCAAGCCACACGCGATGCGCTGCAACAAGCCGCTGCGGAGAACGACATTGTCATCACCTGCGGTGGTGTATCGGTCGGCGAAGAAGATCATGTCAAAGCAGCAGTACTCGCGCTCGGTCAACTAGACTTATGGCAAATCTCCATGAAACCCGGCAAGCCACTCGCTTATGGCAAAGTCGGACAAGCGGACTTTATCGGGCTACCAGGCAACCCTGTCAGCGCCTTTGTCACGTTTTTACTCATGGCACGTCCGTTTTTACTCAAACGCATGGGCGCCACAGATACTTCATTGCGCTACCTGACTGCAGAAGCGGGGTTTAACTGGCCCCGTCCGGATAAACGCCGTGAATTCCTGCGTGTAAAACTTGAACGCAATCCCTCTGGTCAGGATACATTGCAACTATGGCCTAATCAGGGTTCAGGCGTCATGAGCAGCCTGGCCTGGGCCGACGGCCTGGTTGACCTACCGTCAGAGACAACGATTCAGATCGGCGATAAATTACGCTATCTTTCGATCGCCGAGTTGATGAATTTTTAATTTATATCTCTTTACAGACACCACTTAACTTCTACCGAGTCATCATCCATGCGTCTGAAGGTTCTTTATTTTGCACAGTTACGCGAGCGCTTCGGTCTGGCCGAAGAATCCTTGCAGACGCCTGATTCAGTCACAACGGTTGCAGAGCTGATTGATCATCTAGGCACTCGCGGTGGAGTCTGGCTTGAAACCTTTTCTGGTGGCGCCGCTTTTCGCGTCGCGATGAATCAGGACATGGTGGAGCTCGAAACAGAACTCAAAGACGGTGCTGAAATCGCAATTTTCAGACCCGTCACAGGAGGCTGAGTCGCCGTGTCTACTGAAAACAGATTCTCCGTGGCAGTTCAACAGGAAGATTTCGATTTAAATACTCAACATGCGCTGCTCGTCGACAAAGATCGGGGCATTGGTGCTGTCGTTGCGTTCATCGGTATGGTGCGCGACCTGAATCTGGCAGACGATGTCGTAGCGCTCGAGCTCGAACACTACCCGGGCATGACCGAGAAAACGCTTTCAAATATTATCGAGCAGGCCTGCCAACGCTGGTCCTTACAAGCAGCACGCATCGTGCATCGCGTCGGCAAGATGTACCCAGGCGATCAGATTGTTCTCGTACTGACTGCGAGTGCGCATCGTGGCGATGCGTATGAAGCGAACACTTTCATCATGGATTTCCTGAAAACCGAAGCGCCTTTCTGGAAAAAAGAATGGACCCCTGAGGGTCCTCGCTGGATCGAAGCGCGTGCGAGCGATGACCATGCTGTCGCAAAGTGGAATAAAAAATGAACTACGACGCACTTATTCTGGCAGGCGGACGTGGCAGCAGAATGTCGGGACGCGATAAAGGCTGGATCATGTGGGAAGGTCATCCTTTAATTGAACATGTCCTGCAACGCCTCGCACAGCAAACCACACCACCCGCTCGTATCCTGATCAGCGCCAACCGTAACGTTGATGCCTATCAGCAAACAGGTCATGTAGTCGTGACGGATGAACGTGCTGATTTTGCAGGGCCTCTTGCCGGCGTAGAAGCAGGACTCATGCGATGCAAAAAAAACAAACTTCTGGTCGTTCCCTGTGACACGCCACTTTTACCGCCTGATTTATTTGAACGCTTACAACAGGCCATAGATGAGCAACCGCAAGCTATCGCCGCCTACGCAGTGACAGCAGATGGCCCGCATCCTCTTTGTTGTTTGCTCGAGCCGTCTCTGTCCGGCTCCTTAGCGCATTTTTTAGACTCTGGACACGGCTCTGTCGTTTCCTGGCTTGTGAAAGCAAAGGCCGTCACCGTGCACTTTGATGAAGCAGATGCGTTCAGGAATTTCAATACACTGGAAACATTCCAGACTAAACGGGATATGGCATGACTCAGGAACTCACACACTTTGATGCGGCGGGTCAGGCTCACATGGTCGATGTGTCAGCCAAGGCTGAAACACATCGTCGTGCCATTGCTCAAGGCAACATAACCATGCAGCCAGCAACCTTTGCCAAGCTCGCCTCAGGTCAAGCGGCGAAAGGCGATGTGCTGGGCATTGCCAGGCTTGCCGGAATCATGGGAGCCAAGCAAACCGGCTCACTGATCCCGCTTTGCCATCCTATTCCTCTTACCCGTGTCACAGTCGATTTTGAATTACACCCCGAGTCATCCTCGGTCACCTGCACGACCTGCTCAGAAACAGTGGGCCGCACAGGTGTAGAAATGGAAGCGCTCACCGCCGCCTCCGTCAGTCTGCTGACTATTTATGACATGCTGAAAGCGATCGATCGTGGCATGGTAATCGATGGGGTTAGGTTGCTTGAAAAACATGGTGGCAAGTCTGGTAGCTGGGTGGCCTGAGAGGTGAGGCTTCCTGACTCAGTGCAAAGTTAATGCACCGTTTCAATTAATAATTGAAAATTTTCCTGGCTCAATGGCCTGCCGTACAGAAAGCCCTGATAAAAGAGGCATCCCTCGGCATGCAGGTATGCCTGCTGTTCTATCGTTTCCACACCCTCTGCAATCACTCTGAGCTTCAAGCTTTGAGCCAGCGAAAGTATCGATCGGATAATAGCCCGATCTCCCTCATCCCAGGTGATATCCAGCACAAAGCTTTTATCAATCTTAATTTCATCTAGAGGCAGTCGCTTCAGATAATTTAAAGACGAATAGCCTGTGCCAAAATCATCAATAGAAAACTTGATCCCGATTTTTCTAAGAGTTGTCATCGTCGCGATCACCGCCTCAACATCCTCTAACAACAGACTCTCAGTGAGTTCTAGTTTTAATAAATTAGGATTGGCGCCACTATTTTTAACAATCGACTCAACCATTTCCACAAAATTAGAGCGTCTGAATTGCTTGGCACTAATATTGACTGACATTACAAGTTGTTGAGTCAACGCATGCTTCGACCATACTACCAACTGAGCGCATGCACTTTCAAGCGCCCATTGTCCAATAGAAACAATCAAGCCTCCTTCTTCTGCTACGGGTATAAATACTTCGGGCGAAATGGTATCCGTTCCTAAGGGATCCCAACGCAATAACGCCTCAGCGCCAATAATTTTTCCTTCATGATCAACCTGAGGCTGGTACAACAAGTTCAATTCATTTTTTTCCAGCGCTCTTTTCAGGTTTGTTTCTAAATTAGTTTTTTTCGTGAATTGAGCGTGCATTGCATCATCATAAAAACGAATGGCATTACGCCCAGACGCTTTGGCCTGATATAGCGCCAGATCGGCCTCTTTCAATAACTCGTTCACGCCCTCTGTTTTATGGGAAAAAAGAGTGATACCGATGCTTGAGGTCGTCGTGTGGGTAATCCCATTTAAATTGACGGGTTCTGAAATACTGACGTGCAATTTATCAGCAATCAGCTTGAGCGCATGCATCGCGATATCAGCAACAGGTCCGAGATCAGGAATGAGTACGATGAATTCGTCACCACCCAGTCGAGCCGCCGTATCCATCTCGCGTAAATTGCTTCGCAAACTTTGGGCAACAGCCATGAGAACCTGATCACCCATATCATGGCCACGGGTGTCATTAATGGTCTTAAATCTGTCTATATCCACTAACAGAATCGCCCCAAAGACTTTATTGCGTGTTGCAGCGATACGCGCCTGATTCAACCGATCTAGTAACAAACGTCTGTTGGGCAAATTAGTGAGCGGGTCATAGTAAGCAAGCTCCATGATTTTTCGCTCAGCTTCTCTGGGATCACTGGTGTTGGAATAAATACCAATGTAATGAGTGATCCCGCCTTCAGCATTTCTCACCGCGGTGATAGATAGCCAAACAGGAAGGATTCGCCCTTCTTTATTCACGTTCCAAACACTCCCCTCCCATCCGCCTTCGGTGGAAATCGCCTCCCACATATTGCGATAAAAAGCAGCATCGTGATGCGTAGGGGATCTAAAAATAGAAGTGTTTTTTCCGACAAGTTCTTGTGCAGAATATCCCGAGACAATTGCAAAGGCTTCGTTTACACGCAAAATATTTCCTTGCGCGTCCGTAACAATCATCCCATCTCTGGATTGAAAGGCGACCGAAGCAATCCGCAGATCTTCTTCTGCCCTCTTTCTATCTGAAATATTCTCAGAAAAAATAATCAGTCCACCGACCGTACCATCAGCGTCCATCCAGGGCCTGATTTCCCAGCGAATCCAGCTGACGCAACCATCAGCCAGAATGATCCTGTCCTCATCGCACGAGGCCGTTTCGCCAAGCAAACACTTTTTATGTATTTCTTTCCACTCATTCGTCAAGGCGGGTGAAAGCTCGTAATGACTTCTACCGATTACATCGACCCCCTCTAACTGCCGGTCTTCCAGCCAACGGCGGCTCGCGCATAAATATCGAAACTGGTTATCCAGCATGGCGATACCGGTCGGAGCATTTTCAATAAAAAGCTGAAGCTGTCTGTTTACGCCCGTTAATTCCTGTGCGGTCACCTCAAGCGCATTTTCAAGTAGCCGACGCTCTCGATCAACCTGATGATAGGTTTCATTTACAACACGAGTAAAAGCCTCCCAAGACTCAGCATTGATATCTGAAGCATCGGGATAATTGCGCAACTGCCGCTTGAGCAGTCTGTGTTGATCTTGATTGGCATCGCTCATCTTGGAAAGTGCACTTTTTATTCAGACAAAAGCGTGAGCGTAGTCGTCTGGTTATGTAAGGAACATAAGGCAGAATCAAACGGTGCGATTTCACCGTAGGAGTAAAACCCAAATATGGTCGTTTTAGGCCCCAAGATGGTTTGTATGGCTTCGATCTCTTCTTCTGCGATCTGATCCATTACAAGACGTCTTCCGACACAACTCACCGCCAGACATAATGAATCCTGTTTGCTTCGATCATCTGCAAGGCCTTGCGCCAACACTGCAGAGGCATCAATCAATGAATCAATATCCGTTTTCATTAATTTACACAGGCTACCTTGAGGCACATCCCCAGCAAAACTCAGACTTTTTTCGACAGCATCAATACCCAGCAGTGTGCGAACATAGGCTGGACGAGAATCTGTTTGCTTCACAGACAACGGAAACCTCAAACCACTGCTTGGCAAATCCTTAGATAACTCGCCCAGATATTTTGTATATATTTCTAACGCAGGCTTGTGGTCAATTTCATAGACTGTACTGCCTTTGGAGCGAGTGACCCGCCGCTCAGGGCCAAACTCTCTCCAGCCTGTGGCAAATCCGTAAGACACGTCTAGGTCGCCATAAAAGCCAACTAAAGCAATTTGATGTTGCTTTGCAGGCCCGTTGACCATCACCCATGATTCTTTAAAGCGATCAGCATCACCCGCCAACCCACCGGTTACAGGTATATCCAGGGTATTTAAGGTTTGGGTTAACTCTGTACCGCTAACAAACAAGCCATCAGAGAGTACAAACAGGTGTTTTAACTTGGGATCGATAAATTGTTGGGCGAGTTGAGTCACTGTCGATGCGACGTCCTCACCGCTTTCGATGAGCTGACTTTTCACCAGTATCTTGGTGGCCGTGAAAGAAATTGCAGCAATGACAATATCATCATCAGATATTGTATTGCCATGAATATTTCCAGATGAAGAACAACCCACAATTTCTGCCGACGGGAAAAATGTTTTGAGCTGTGCATAGCAAGTCGGCTGGGAGAAAAATGGGGTATCCGCGCAAACTAAAACTAAATTTACATTTGAATCTGCAGATAAATTTATATCCCAGCCACTTGCCTCAGTCCAACGATATGTGCTTACCTGCATTGCGCGATGTCTTTGAAAAATGTTGGGTTGAATTTGAACTAATTGCTTAGCTCTTGACTTGCCTTCTAATGACCTAAGGCTAACACCAAAATCCACACTTTTTATTGAACAAATCCATATGATCGACAGCAAAAACTTTGAATATCACCTCGTCATGACAGGTCCCTGTCAAATAGGTAGTTATAGCAAAATAAATCAGTACCTATCTACTAAATTTATCGGGCTTTTCTTACATGAATCTACCGGGAGCTTTGAAATAAAGTAATAAGACTTTTGAAATATGTCAAAGCATCATGTACATAAAATGTTTAAGCTTAAATTTATAATTATTAATCTTATAATAATTGTGTTAAAAATAAACAAGCCAATCGTGACACGGAATTATTTAGAATGTTTGAAATTACCCTATGCGACAAAGAAGCTGGGAAAATCGTAGTTGAAGACGCTGAGTTTGGCCTTATTTACGAGTTCCATGAACCAGAACTCAAGGCCGCAGAAATCGTTGACGAATACGGTTTGCGCGTAACAACATTAAAAAATGAAGTCAAACTCATACCTATTTTGAAAAAATAATCACATCTGTGTTTTTGCCTAAACTACTTAAGCAAAAACATCTGGTCTAGCACCAACCACTACGTCACAAAGCTTTGGATAATTTACTCATCGCCTGCTGGATGAGCTTTTGGCGTGCCTTGCCCTCTGGGCCAACTTCAATGTATTTTCTACGTCCATCTTCATTGCACGGTTTAAGCGCAAGCATGTTTTTTTTGAGTAATTTTTTTAAAGTGCAATGCAGCGTGGCGGGCGAAGCGATAGATTCCCAGGAGATGGTTTCTCCGACGGTCAACAGCGGCTCAGACTCAATAAAAACCTCAATCGCATCAAGAAGTGCAACCTCATTAAGTTGAAGGCCGTACTTAGCGTTGATACCACCGATATCACTCACTAATGACAAGTAAGATTTATAAAGAGAAGGCATTGTCTCGTTTTGCTATAAATAAACTGAAATCTGAAGTAGATCAATCGTCGAAGAGTATTTATAAGTCTTTTTGTATACAATTATATGTATACAAAAAATTCGTATACTTATTAAAAAAAAACACTAGGTATCATTTCAACTACAGCAACAACGATAGTTCATAATAAACTTTTGTACAAGCCCCCTCATTTATTGTGTACAAGTCCCCGATCAGATTACTTTGGAATACCGCGCAGCTGTTTTAGCCTCGCGCAAATAGCGATCAAACCTCATCGCGACAATTCTTGCCAGAAAACGCCCCTTCGGTGTGATGCGAATAAGCTCTGGCGAAACCTGGACCAACCCATCGTTCTGCAGATCAATCAAACTCGCAACATCAGAAGCAAAATACGCATTGAAATTGACAGCCCACTTTTGCTCAAAATCAGTAATGACAATTTCGGACTGACATAACAAATCATGAATGACCGCGCGACGCACCAAGTCATCTCGCGTCATTTCAAGTCCTTTCGCAAGCGGGAGTCGCCCCTGATCTAAGGCAGCGTAGTACGCATCCAGATCGCGCTCGTTTTGCGCATACACATTCCCTATCCTGCTGATCGATGAGACACCAAGAGCCACTAGATCACAATCAGCCTGTGTGGCATAGCCTTGAAAATTGCGTTGCAATGTTCCCTGATCCAGTGCACGTGCTAACTCGTCTTCAGGCAAAGCAAAATGATCCATCCCGATATACACATACCCCGCGTTGAGTAAGGTTGTCACGGCGAGTTTAAGCATTACCAGCTTTTCTGCTGGCGCGGGAATTTCCGCTGTTTCAATCCGACGCTGCGGCATGAACCGTTCAGGTAAATGCGCATAACTATACAGAGCGATGCGCTCAGGTCGCCATTGCAACACGGTACGCAAAGTTGCCTGCATCGTCGCTGCAGACTGCTTGGGCAAACCGTAGATTAAATCCAGATTAATTGAACTGAAACCGAGCGTACGACCGCGCTCCAATACGGACTGTGTGACCTCGGGTGGCTGAACACGATTGACCGCCTTTTGCACGGCGGGATCTAAATCTTGGACGCCGATACTCATGCGATTAAAGCCGTGCGCCGCCATCAGCGCTAATGCACCTGGGTTCAATCTGCGGGGATCGATCTCAACCGAACATTCAGCTTGGGGTTTAAATCGAAAGGCAGACTTCAGCATGCCGAATAAACGCTCAAGCTGCGCATTAGTCAAAAAGGTAGGCGTTCCGCCCCCGAGGTGCAGTTGACTGACTTCGGGTTGTGTCAAAAACTCGGCCCGCACCAGACCGATTTCTTTTTCCAGATAATCAAGATACACATCAGCCCGGCCACGGTCTTTGGTCGCGATTTTGTTGCAGGCGCAGTAATAGCAAACCGTATCGCAAAAGGGCAAATGTACATAAAGAGATAAAGCGGCATTCGGGCGCTCAAGCTGTCGTGCATGCAGCGCCGTCAAATACTGTTGTGCTACGTGTCCCGCAGCAAAACGATCCGCCGTTGGATAAGAGGTATACCGCGGGCCACTCCCATCGTGTTTGACGATCAGGGCGGTATCGAATTCAACGGGTGTCACGTGTTTAATCAGCATTAGAGGCGTGCTCAGTTATTGTGGTCAGTTAATTGTGGCCAGCGAATTGTGGTCAGCTTATTTATGCAGGCTGCATATCAAACGAAGCTTTCAGCTCTGCCAGTGCAGCAGGCATCAGACCGCTGAGCAAATAGGCAATCAACTCCTTGACCGGCCGGATCTCCTGACCAAAAGGCAGCTTACCCGCACCTCTGAAAAATAAACCTTTGCCGATTTCACCTTTCAAGGCAGAAACCAGCTTGGTATCAATGCAAAACTGACCGACACGGCTATTACCATCGCGTAATCCGCATTGGGTAAGGCAATCCGCACGCTGGGCACAGCGACGTGGATCGGCTTTGGCGCTTGCTTGCATCTGACCTTCGTGCAGTTGATATTGATTGAGCCAGTGAGTCGGCACGGCACGGGCAGGCAAGCCGGCAACACTGACGAACTCGGTCAATTCACTAGGATTGGCCTGCATCAACACATTTTTGAAATTAAGATGTGCATCACCCTCTGCGCTCACCGCAAAGGCTGTACCCAACTGCACACCACTCGCACCGGCGTTGAGCCAATGACGCACTTTTTCATGGCTATCAATACCGCCTGCGAGAATCAGCGGTGGCGCATCCGCACCTAAGCCAAGCTCTGCAAACAAAGCCTGGCATTCACGCAGTACTGTATCGAACTCGAATCTCGGGGAATGCAGATCCTCAACTTTGGCTGCGCCAAGATGTCCACCCGCCAGACCAGGATGCTCAATCACGATGGCATCAGGACAACGACCCTTTTTAAGCCATTTTTTCATGACGATCGCCACGCCACGCGACTCAGACAAAATCGGCACAAGCGCAATTTTTGGGTAGTCCGCAACCATTTCAGGTAGATCGATCGGCAACCCTGCCCCCATGACCAATACGTCGGCACCCGACTCACACGTTTGTCGAACCAAGGCAGGATGCTCACGCACAGCTTTCATGACATTCACAGCGATCAGGCCGCGCCCCTCAGAGAGTTGGCGTGCCGCTTTAATTTCTCGATCTAGCGCAATCAGATTGACGCGATCAATCGCCTCGCGATCACGACAGCGATCAGTCTGCTCCATCAGATCAGGATGATGGTGTCGTAAATCAATGCTTGCAATCGTCCCCATCGCATTTTCTCGTGCAACGGCCCCCGCCAATCTGTGCGCGGACACCCCCACACCCATACCACCCTGCACGATTGGCAAGATCTCCTTGCCCGCAAGTTTGAGGGACTTAATGTCGGCATATCCTGAGTGGGTCGTGGCAGGGCTAGAACTAAAATTGAGGTACGAAGAATTCGAGGTCATCAAGGGCTTCCTTAGGATGTACCAAGATAAGCCCAAATCCTCAGAACAGGGATATTTGAAGTTTCAAGTAATTGATCTATAACAAAACTTTTACAAATGATCTGTAAACAGGGCAAAAAAATCCCCTCAGCAGAGGGGATTGATTTAACTTAAGTGAAGCTGGTGCCCCGAGCCGGAATCGAACCGGCACGCCCTGAGGCCTGAGATTTTAAGTCTCATATGTCTACCGATTTCATCATCGGGGCACAACTTCAGCCGACATTGTAACGAATGTGCGGAAAGTCTTCAGCCCTTGCAAGGAAAACGGATAGGAAGGTAGCGTAAAACCGTTGTAGCTGCGTATTCCTTGCTGTATTCCGGATGAGATTGAGCCCATTTAATGAACTCAGCCAGCACTTCTTCACGGGACACACCGATACCACCTTCTGGCACACAGACCTTAGGCGCTAGTTTGGTATCGGGGTTGACCAGATTACCCTGATAGACGCCTTCTCCAAAACCGAAACAAAAGGTTTGCGCAACCACATCGCCTCGGTCCTGACAGAGTTGAACCATGGCTTCGGTTGAAATATCTGCTCTGGGTATGGCTGTTGTCTGAGCAAAGGTCTGGGCAGCAGGCAGCATCGCCAGCACAGCTAGTGCAATAATTTTTTTCATCATAGTCATTCCATTAACGCCTGAATCCACCGAAATGTCCGCCGCCAAAACCGCCGCGTCCACCACCGCCAAAACTACGCTCACCGCCCGAGCGATCACCACCGCTTGAGCGGTCTTGACTCACATCACTGCGGCCCTGGCTACGCATTTGATTTTCCTGGCTCGCTTCGCGCGCCTGATTTGGGTTCGCTTTATCCTGAGCGCGGTCAGCTTGCCCCTCGGACTTCATCTGGCTAGCTTGCGACTTTTCTTGGGGCGTAGCGTTCTTGTTAAAGGTGTTCTGTGCGTTATCACGCGCCTGTTGAGCGCGCTCCTTGTCCTGTGGCGAGGCGTTATTTTTCCAGTCATTCGCCGCATTTTGTTGGCGCTGGATATTATTACGATCAATCGCGCTACCGTTCGCACCACCATAGCGATTGTTCAAAGCGGAGTTGCTATAAGGCACGCCATCGCGGTGGGCGGGGTTGTAATTCCAGTTACTGCTGCCACCCAGGTGCTCAGAAGCCTGATTGCCAACTGAGTTGTAATTGCGGTTGAAATTATTGAAAGTATTGTTATTGACGGTAATCGAGCCACTGCCCCAATGAGGGGTTGACCAGAGTGCTGCACCCACAGCCATGCCCGCACCAAACGCCATCAAACCCCAGGCTGGGTTATAGGCAGGGTAAGGAGGGTAAGCAGGATAAGGCCAGGCACCATAGACCACAGTCGGGTTATAGGTCGGCACATAAATCACCTGAGGATTTGCAGGGACAATAATGATGTTGGATTGCTCAGTGCTGACCTGTACTTGCTGATTAGACTGAAGGTTACCGGCTTGCTTGGCTTTCGCGCGCAAGGTCTGCACAGCTTGCATCAGATCTTTCGGTTGGGCGAGATAAGCATCACCCAGTTTTTGGGTCCAATCAAGCTTATTACCCAGCATGTAGAGTGCGTCAGGGAAAGACGTTAATGACTTAACGCTGTTATCCCAGGTCTGAGGTTTGAGTGCCTCCTGTAGCTGCGTACCTGCCAGATGAGGATTGGAGCGCAGCCAGTTGGCCGCCTCTGCAACCTCAAGCGGGTAGGTTGCCGCCATCAGCATTTGCGACAGCAGAGAATCTGGATACAGAGCAATGGAAGACACCAGTGACTGTAATTGTGGCTGAGACAAATCAGCGGATTGCTGACCGGACTGCGCATAAGCCTGAGGATTCAGGGAAACACCTGAAAGCTCACCACCTGTGCCCAGCGTCAATGCAAGTGCCGCCGTCGCAGCAGTCAGTACAAATTTACGCATGAGGATCCTTGAACGCTTAAACGCGTATGAGTGTTATCCACATCATAAATCAAGCTTGAGGCTCTTTAAAATGAAATACGGGTGGGATTTACCCCACCCGTACATTTCAAGCCAGTCCGGTTTTTGAAAATCAGACAATCCTACTAAGCGATTGCGTTATAAACCTTACCGAAAAACGCATCGGCGTAGGCAGAGTTTAGCCAGCGCACGATCACAACAAGCTTTTTCTCGGGCTCGATCCAGGTAAACGAACTACCCGCTCCGACCGCAAAATAGCTCGAAGCTGGCACGCTGGGGAATACTTTCTGGTCTTTATTAAGCCAGACCAGATAGCCATAAAAAGGTGCCAGATCGCATGGCACCTGCATTTGTCTGAGCCACTCAGCGGAAATAACACGAGTACCGTTGGAGGCGACGCCTTCATTGAGCATCATTTGACCGACCAAGGCCTGATCCTCTGCGCTGATCGACATGCCGCCCCCCCAATGCGTACCACCTGGCACGGACTGCACGCGTTGACCGGCTATCTCGACCCAGGCGTTGTCATACCCTACCCAGTTCCAATCTTCTGTCGCACCGACAGGGCGCATGATGGCTTCGCGAAACACCTC